>CAMBOY010000254.1 GCA_945869245.1 Hydrogenophaga intermedia | reverse complement strand
TGATGCCCATGTCGCCGGGCACCACCTGCGGCGCGTCGTCGCCCAGGTGCCGCCACACATCGGCCGGGTATTCACCCCGGAACAGCGCATCCAGGTACCAGCGCGCGTTCAAACCGTCTTCGAGCCGGGCCTTGTGCGCATCGGCCGCGCTGTCCGAGGCCGGATACACCGGCGACAGGTTAAGCACAATGCCTTTGGCGGCCGGCACAGCGTCGTCGCGCCAGGCTGCCAAGGCCATGCCGTGGCTGAGCAGCAGGTGGTGGGCGGCCTGCATGGCGCTGCGCCGCGACCGGATGCCGGGGGCGAACACCCCATGCTCATAGCCCAGCACCGCGATCACCCAGGGTTCGTTGTGGGTGCACAAGCTGGCCACGCGCCGACCAAAGCGGCGACCCACTTCGCGGGCGTAGCGCACAAAGTGGGCGCAGGTCTCGCGCGCTTCCCAGCCGCCTTTGTCCTGCAGGGCCTGGGGCAGGTCCCAGTGGTTCAGGGTCACATGGGCGGCAATGCCCTTGTCGGCCAAGCGCTGCAGCACGCGATCATAAAAATCGAATCCGGCTTCGTTCCAGTCGCCTTCGCCCAAGGGCTGGACCCGGGGCCAGCTGATGGAGAAGCGGTAAGCGCCCACTCCCAAATCGGCAATCAGGTCGATGTCGCTGGCCCAGCGCTGGTAATGTTCACAGGCGCGGTCGCCGTTGCTGGCGTCGGCGATGGTGCCCTGCTGCTGGCAAAACACGTCCCACACCGAGGGCCCCCGTCCGCCGTCGCGGGTGGCGCCCTCAATTTGAAACGCCGAGGTGGCCACACCCCAGGTGAAGTCCTGGGGAAAATCGGAGCGCAACAGCGCCTGAGGCTCGGGTATTTTCATCAACATGGTTCGGCTCATGACGGCATCGACGCCCACCGCCTGTACGCAGCTGGCGCCACACACACACCACACCCTCTGGCCTGGCCCCACACGTGAGCGGACGCCACAAAGGGTGTGTGCATCACTGTTTTCATAAAAATGAAAGCGCTTTCATTTTAGTGAATAAAACGGACGCGGCTAGCGTCCCTAGGGAAGATGCTGAGGTCTCAGCCTTCCACCAACTCAAAGCTGGTGGTGATCTCCGCCGTTTTGGCCAGCATGATGCTGGCCGAGCAGTATTTGTCGTGGCTGATGGCAATGGCGCGCTCCACCGCAGCGGCTGGAATGCCATGGCCAGTGACGGTGAAGTGCATGTGGATCTTGGTGAAGACCTTAGGGTCGGTGTCGGCACGCTCGCTGCTGAGCTTGACGCTGCAGCCGCGCACGTCGTGGCGGCCACGCTTCAAGATCAACACCACGTCGTAGGCGGTGCAGCCACCAGTGCCCGCCAGCACGGTTTCCATGGGGCGCGGCGCCAAATTGGCACCACCGTTCTCGGGCTTGGCGGCGTCGGGCGCGCCGTCCATGACCAATACGTGGCCGCTGCCGGTTTCGGCGACAAATCCCATGTGCGAACGGGTGCCGCTGTGGCCGGTCCAGGTGACGGTGCATTCCATAAAAATACCCAAAGTGTGAAATAAAACAACATATCCAGCAAGGGACGGTCTTTTTTGCGCAAACGTTGTCGTACCACTTGTTGCAACGCAACATAACGCCCCGTATACTGAGCCCCATTGTACGGTTGTCTCCTCTGCCCCCTCGGGGTGGATTCATACCCGGGTCGGTTATCCGTCCCGGGTTTTTTTTGGTCGGTGCGGGCGCCACACCACTATGATCCGGGGCTTTGGCCACCCCCGGTGGCACGCCCACACCCTGCCCTACCCATGCCCGCCCGCCGTCCTTCCGCTGCCCCCCTTGCCTTAAGCCCCGCCGATTACCTGCGCAAAAGCCTCACCGCCCGGGTGTATGACGTGGCCCGTGAGTCGGCCCTGGACCCCGCGCGCAACCTCAGCCGGCGGCTGCACAACACGGTGCTGCTCAAGCGCGAGGACCAGCAGCCGGTGTTCAGCTTCAAGCTGCGTGGCGCGTACAACAAGATGGCGCAACTCAGCCCCGAGCAGCTCAAAAAAGGGGTGATTTGCGCCTCGGCTGGCAACCACGCCCAAGGCGTGGCGCTGGGCGCCAGCAAGCTGGGTACCCAGGCCATCATCGTGATGCCAACCACCACGCCGCAGCTCAAGGTCGACGCGGTCAAGCAGCTCGGCGCTGAGGTGGTGTTGTTTGGCGAAAGCTATTCCGACGCCTACACCCACGCCCTGCAGTTGGAGAAAAAGCGCGGCCTGACCTTTGTGCACCCGTTTGACGACCCGGACGTGATTGCCGGCCAAGGCACGGTGGCGCTGGAGCTGCTGCGCCAGCTGCAAACCCTGGGCAGCAAACGGCTGGATGCGGTGTTTGTGGCCATCGGCGGTGGCGGCCTGATTGCGGGCGTGTCCAACATCATCAAGGCGGTGCGCCCAGACATCAAAGTCATTGGTGTACAGATGAACGACTCCGACGCCATGATGCGCTCGGTGCAGGCCGGCGAGCGCGTCACGCTCCAGGATGTGGGCTTGTTTTCAGACGGCACCGCCGTCAAGCTGGTGGGGGAAGAAACGTTCCGCGTGGCACAAGGCCTGGTGGACGAATTCATGACGGTCGACACCGATGCAGTGTGCGCGGCCATCAAGGACATTTTTGTCGACACCCGCAGCATCGTCGAGCCCGCTGGCGCCTTGGCGGTGGCGGCCATCAAGAAATACGTGGCCGAGCGCAAAACCAAGGGCGAGACCTATGCCGCCATTTTGTGTGGCGCCAACATGAACTTCGACCGGCTGCGCTTTGTGGCCGAGCGCGCCGAGGTGGGCGAAGAGCGCGAAGCCCTGTTTGCGGTGACCATGCCCGAAGAGCGCGGCAGCTTCAAGCGTTTTTTGGAGGTGATTGGCCAGTTGCCGGGCGGCCCGCGCAATGTGACCGAGTTCAACTACCGCATGAGTGACTCGCAGCAGGCCCATGTGTTTTTGGGCCTGACCACCCACGCCAAAGGCGAAAGCACCAAGATCGCCGCCAACTTTGGCAAACAAGGCTTCAGCGCCTTGGACCTGACCCACGACGATCTGGCGCAGGAACACATTCGCCACATGGTGGGCGGGCATTCGGCGCTGTCACAAGACGAGCGGCTGTTGCGCTTTGTGTTTCCTGAGCGCCCCGGCGCCTTGACCCAGTTTCTGCAGCTGCTGCGCCCGGGCTGGAACATCAGTTTGTTCCATTACCGCAACCAAGGGGCGGACTACGGCCGCATTTTGGTGGGCCTGCAAGTGCCGGCCAAGGACGACAAAGCCTTCGCCAAGTTCCTCAGCACCCTGGGCTATCCCCACGTGGAAGAAACCCAGAATCCGGCCTACCGGCTGTTTTTGCGGCGCTGAGGCGACCGCAGCGGTTCACTGGGCCGGCGCCGCCGCACTGGCGCTGGGAGCCAGAGACGCTGTGGGTGCGGGCATGGGCAAGCGCAGGGTCTGGGTGGTCGGACCTTGGGCCTGGGGGCCCAGTAGCACCTCGCGCCCGCGGATGCCCTGCAGCACCAAACCACCATCGGGCAGGGGCTGCCCCACCGCCACAGGTCGGGCGCGTTCGCCATTGCGCGACAGCAGCGCTGCGCCCCGGCCGTCGGGCGTACTCACCACGCCCAGCAACTGCCATTCGGCGGCGACCGGGCTGTCGACCAACGCAGGCCCCTGGCTGCCGCGCACCGCAGTGAGCACCTGCTGCGGATCGAGCGTGACCACTGCAACCGCTTGTGCCGGCAGCTCCACCGGCGGCGCGCGGCCCCACCAGTGCAGCGCCCAGGCGCCTACACTCAAGCCCACACCCAGCCACACCAACAGGGTGGCCACGCCCAAGCCCCAGCGACGCTGGGAAGCGCCCACAGACGCCACAGGTGATCGCAGTGAAAAGCTTGGCTTGAAGTCGGGCATGTGCGCATTATCATCACAGACCCGCGCCCTGCGGTTCACCGACTCCGAGCCCCTGACCGCCATGACACGATCCCCTACCCGCCTTTCCCGCTTGCACCAACGCGGCTTCACCCTGATTGAACTCATGGTGGTTCTGGTCATCATTGGGGTGCTGGGCGCTTTGATCGTGCCCAATGTGCTCAACCGCACCGACGACGCACGCACCACCGCCGCGCGCACCGACGTCAACAACCTAGTGCAGGCGCTCAAGCTCTACAAACTGGACAACCAGCGTTTTCCCACCACCCAGCAAGGCCTCAATGCCCTGCTGAGCAAGCCCAGTACCGCCCCAGTGCCAGCCAACTGGCGGCCCTATGTAGAAAAGCTGCCCACCGACCCCTGGGGTCGGCCCTACCAGTACCTCAACCCCGGCATCAAAGGTGAGGTGGACGTGATGTCGCTCGGCGCCGACGGCCAGCCCGGCGGTGAAGGCCCCAACGCCGACATCGGCAGCTGGCAGTAAACGCCCCGCCGCCTGTCGCACACCCCATGCCCCGACGGCGCCTGTCCATCCGCACCCTAGGCTTCACCCTGCTGGAACTGCTGGTGGTGGTGTCGCTGATCGCCTTGTCCACCGCCGCCGTGTCGCTCGCGCTGCGCGACAGCGAC
>CAMBOY010000253.1 GCA_945869245.1 Hydrogenophaga intermedia | reverse complement strand
AGCAAGGCCCCGCCGTCGGTCTGACGGACCGCCGCCCAAGGCACCGGCACACCCACCACCCGGGCAAACAGCCAAATGCTCAGCGACTTGCGCCAGCTGCGCAGGGGGCGGTCGGCGGTCTTGCGCCAGGACTTGAGAGGTGTGGAATCGGTCACAGGGTGGGCATTATCCCCAAAGCGGAGGACGCCATCCTGAACACCAAAGCGTTCACCCTCAGAACCGGTCGCCGTAGCGCGCCCATTCCCAATCGCTGACCTGCTGCGCCCAGGCGTCCCACTCGGCCCGGCCATAGGCCAGGTGCTCGGCCACATAAGCCGCTCCCAGAGCCTCGGTGAGCCGGGTGTCGGCGGCCAGGGCGTCGAGCGCGGCGCACAGGTCGCGCGGCAGGCGCTCGGGCGTGGGCTCACCCCGGGCGTGCGCCTGATACAGGTCCACCTCGGTCGCGGGCACCGGCGCCAAACCCCTGTCGACACCGTCGAGCGCGGCGGCAATCACCCCGGCCAGCGCCACATAGATATTGCACGACGGGTCGGGCAAGCGCCATTCGATGCGGCCGTCCACCGCCCGCACCAGCGCGCTGCGGTTGTTGCTGCCCACCGCCTTCCACACCGGCGACCAGGTGGTGCCACTGGCGCTCTGGCTCACCGCCAGCCGCTTGTAGCTGTTGACCGTGGGCGCACACAGGGCCGACAAGGCATCGGCGTGCGCCAGCAGGCCGGCCACCACCGCGTGCCCGGTGGCCGACAGGCCCAGGGCACCGGCCGGGTCGGCCATCACCGGCTCACCCTGCGCGTTGGTCAGGCTCAAGTGAAAGTGCAGCCCGCTGCCCGGCTGATCGGCAAAAGGCTTGGGCATGCACGAAAACACCAACCCATGCGCCTCGGCGGTGGCGTGGGCGGTGAGCTTGAACAGCTGATACCGGTCAGCGGCGGCCAACGCGTGGTCGTGGGCGTAGTTGATTTCAAACTGGCCGCAGGCGTCTTCGTGGTCGGTCTGCTCCAGCGCAAAGCCCAGGGCGCCCAGGCGCTGACACAAGTCGTCCAAAAACGCGCGCTGGCGCATCAGCGCCTTGAGGTCGTACGACGGCTTGGCCAGTTTGTCTTGCGCGTCGGCCGGCACCAGGCGGCCTTGGGCGTCGCGGGCAAACACAAAAAATTCGGGCTCCACCCCCACCCACAAACGCCAGCCACGCTGGGCCAAGCGATCGGTCTGGCGCTGCAGCAGCTGGCGTGGGCAGGTGTCCAGCGGCTGGCCACCGGCCCAGCCTTCGCACACGCCGTGCGCCACACCGGGCCAATACGGCAATGGCCGCACCGTCTCGGGCAACAGGCGCCCCATGTATTCGCTGCGCGGCCCCAGGCGCGGCAAACCCGTGCCCCAAATGCTGGGCCCAGAAAACCCCGCCCCTTTGGCCACCGCAGCGCCCAGGCCACTCAAAGGCACCAGCTTGCCCTTGGGCACACCCGGCAGGTCGGTAAAAGTGCACAGCACCGAATGCACGCCCTGCGCCTGCAGGGTCTGCACCGTGGTGTAAAGCAAAGACTCGGCGGCGGTGGGCATACGGGCTCCAGGCAAGACAGGGCGCTAAGCGGTCAGAAAGGGCTGTCCAGCCGAATCCAGGTGGTCTTCATCTCGGTGTATTTGTCAAACGCGTGCAGCGACTTGTCGCGCCCCACCCCGCTTTGTTTAAAGCCACCAAACGGCACGGTGATGTCGTCTTCGTCGTACTGGTTCACATGCACCGTGCCGGCGCGCAGCGCCCGCGCCACGCCGTGCGCCTTGTTGATGTCGCGCGTCCACACCGCTGCCTGCAAGCCGTAGACGTTGGCGTTGGCCTGGCGCACCACATCGGCCGCGTCGGTGAAGCTCAGCACCGACAACACCGGGCCAAAAATCTCTTCGCGCGCAATCGTCATGCTGTTGGTCACGCCATCAAAAATGGTGGGCTGCACATAACAACCACCGGCCACCGGCGCCACCCGCTCGCCACCGGCGAGCAGCTTGGCGCCCTCTTTCTGGCCCGCTTCGATGTAACGCAACACGGTGCTCAGTTGGGTCTCGTCCACGATGGCGCCCATCACCGTGTTTTTGTCCAGCGGGTTGCCCGGCTGGTATTGCGGCACCTTGGCCAGCGCCCGCTCCAGGAAGGCGTCTTTGATGGATGCCTCGACAAACAGGCGCGAAGGCGCGTTGCAGCTCTCGCCTTGGTTAAAGAAGATGCTGCCCACCGCAGCGTCCACCGCGCGGTCCAGATCAGGACAGTCGGCAAACACAATATTGGGCGACTTGCCGCCCAGCTCGGTCCAGGCGCGCTTCAAATTGCTTTGCCCGGCCATCACATGGATCTGTTTGCCCACGCGGGTGCTGCCGGTGAACGCAATGCAGTCCACATCCATGTGCAGCGCCAGCGGGCTGCCCGCCTCGGGGCCATAACCCGGCACCACATTCAACACACCGGGCGGAATGCCGGCCTCCAACGCCAGCTCACCCAGGCGCAGGGCGGTCAGCGGGCTTTTCTCAGAGGGCTTCAGAACCACCGAATTGCCAGCGGCAAGCGCCGGCGCAATCTTCCAGGCCGCCATGATCATCGGGTAGTTCCACGGCACGATCACCCCCACCACGCCCACCGGCTCACGGGTAATCAGCGCGAGTGAATTGCTCGGTGTGGGCGCAATCTCGTCGTACACCTTGTCCACCGCCTCGCCGTACCAGCGGATGCAGTTGGCCGCGCTGTTCACGTCCACACCCTTGGCGTATTTCACCGGCTTGCCCATGTCCAGCGTTTCGGTCAGGGCCAGCTCGTCGCCGTGCGCCGCAATCAGCTCAGCAAACTTGATCAGGATGCGCTTGCGCACCGCCGGCGCTTTGCCAGCCCAGCGGCGGTCTTCAAAGGCCGCGCGGGCGGCGTTCACCGCAGCGTCCACATCGGCCTGCCCGCAGCGCGCCACCTGGGTCAACAAGCGGCCGTCCACCGGCGAGAAGCAATCAAAGGTCTGGCCATCGATGGCGGCGGTGCGCTGGCCGTTGATCAGGGCGCGGCCGTCGAAGGTCAGGGTGTTCACATCGGTCATGGGCAAAAGTCTCCGTGTTGAATTGGCACCATGCTAAGCCGGATTTGGGGCAGGCATGGCATCCACTTGGGCGTGGCCTCAGGTGTCCACTGTGGGGCGCGCCACCGCGAACTCAGGTCCCACAAAACGTCCGGTAGCCAACCATGCGGGCGGCGGGCGGTGGCTCGGCGTAGGCGCTGGCCTCGGGCTGTTCGTCAAAGGGGTGTTGCAGCACGGCCAGCAGGCGGTCGAAGGGGGCCAGGTCGCCGCGCTCGGTGGCGGCTTCCAGGGCCTCTTCCACCCACAGGTTGCGGGGGATGAAGCGCGGGTTGACGCGGCGCAGGGCCTCGGCCAGCGCGGGCTGTGGGCCGTGGGCCACACCGGTGCGCCCGCTCCAGCGCGCCCACCAATCGGCCCAGGCGGGGGTCTCGGGCAGGCCCAGGCGCGCGGCGGGTGACGCCGCCCCCAACGGGTCGGCGGCCAGGTCCGCCAGGCGCCGAAACGACAGGCACAGATCGGCGCCCGACTCGGCCAGCAGGTCCAGCCAGTCTTGCGCCACCGTGGCGTCGCCCTCGGCTTCGCCTGCCAGCCCGAGCTTGGCGCGCATCACCGCCAGCCAGGCGGTTTGGTACCTGTCGGGAAACGCGTCGATCACCGCGCTGACCTCGTCCACCGCTGTGTGCAGTGCGGCCTCGTCGTTGGGGTCGGACGCGATCAAGGGCAGCAGCGCCTCGGCCAAGCGGGCCAGGTTCCAGCGCGCGATGTGGGGCTGGTTGCGGTAGGCGTAGCGCCCACCCCGGTCGATCGAGCTGAACACCGTAGCCGGGTCGTAGCCGTCCATGAAGGCGCAGGGGCCGTAGTCGATGGTCTCGCCCGACAGGGCCATGTTGTCGGTGTTCATCACGCCGTGGATAAAGCCCACACCCATCCAGCGCGCCACCAGCGCGGCTTGGCGTTGCGCCACCGCGGCCAGCAGGCCCAGGTAGGGCCGGTCTTGGCCAATCAGCGCGGGGGCGTGGCGGGCGATGGTGTGGTCGGCCAGGCGGCGCAGGGCGTCGATATCGCCGCGCGCGGCCACCCACTGGAAGGTGCCGACGCGGATGTGGCTCGCCGCCACCCGGGTCAGCACCGCACCGGGCAGCGCGCCAGCGTCGCGCAGCACCGCCTCGCCGGTGCCGGCCACCGCCAATGCGCGGGTGGTCGGTATGCCCAGCGCGTGCATGGCCTCGCCCATCAGGTATTCGCGCAGCACCGGGCCGAGCGCGGCCTTGCCGTCGCCACCGCGCGAAAACGGTGTGCGCCCCGAGCCCTTGAAGGCGATGTCGCGGCGCTGGCCGTGGCGGTCCAGCACCTCACCCAGCAGCAAGGCGCGGCCGTCGCCGAGCTGGGGCGAGTAGTGGCCAAACTGGTGGCCGGCGTAACCCTGGGCCACCGGCTCGGCGCCCGGCAGCACCTGGTTGCCGCTGAACCAGTCCGCGCCCTGCGGCCCGGCCAGCGCATCGGCCGGCCAGCCCAGCTCGTGCGCCAGCGCGTGGTT
>CAMBOY010000252.1 GCA_945869245.1 Hydrogenophaga intermedia | reverse complement strand
CAGCAAGGACTTCCTGTCCAAGATCCTGGGCCATTGACACCGATGAACGCGCTGCTGCAACCGGTTGGCGATGCCTTCGCACGCCTGCGCGCGGGCGACATGCGGGCGCACGATTTCTCCACCCTGGCGCGCGCGCAAAGCGAGCTGCTGGCCGCCCTGCCACCGGCGTTCACGCCGGTGCTGCACGGCCTGCTCGACCGCCTGGAGTCGGGTGCGCTGTTCGACGCCGAGAGCTGCTCGTTCAGCCAACAAGACCTGCACGACAGCCTGCAATTGTGGCTGGACAAGGCCGCTGCGCGTCTGCCTCGGGACTGAACCTTCACACGTGGCTGTGCCCTCGCTTGCGCGCCGCCGTGGGCACCTGGGCCTCGGCTCGCTGGTGTAGGCTTTTAATGATGAGGCAGTGGTCTTCGCTGCCGTCACAGCGCTGGCGCAAGGCCTTGAGTTCGCGCTCCAGCGCGCGCAATTCCTGCAGTCGTTCGCGCACATGGGCTAGGTGGTGGTCCAAGGTGTGGCGAGCCAGGGCGCAATCGCTTTTCTTTTGCCCATCCAAATCCAACAAGGCCCGCACCTCGTCGAGCGACATGTCCATGCTGCGGCACACCCGGATAAAGCGCAGCCGGTGCAGATCGGCTGCGCTGTAGAGCCGGTAATCGTTGTCGGCCCGCGCCTGCGGCATCAGTAGTCCCTGACGCTCATAAAACCGGATGTTGGCCGCCGAGACACCGCTGGCGCTGGCGGCCTCACCAATACGGCAGAGGGTGGCTGAATCAGAAGCTGGTGTCATCGCTTGACCTTGAAGTGACTTTAGGCTTTGAAATATACGCTTGTTCAGCTCTTGCACCTTTTGTCATGGCCTGCTCCTGTCACGACTCCTGCACCCCGTCCACGCCCAGCAACGCAGACCCCAGCGGTGACCCTCGCTGGCGCCGCGCGCTGTGGATCGCGCTCTGGGTGAATCTCGCGTTTTTTGTCATTGAACTGTGGGCGGGCTTGGCCGCTGGCTCGGTGTCGCTGTTGGCCGACGCCATCGACTTTGCGGGTGATGCGGCCAACTACGGCCTGTCGCTGGCGGTGCTGTCGATGGCGCTGGTCTGGCGCAGCCGCGCAGCTTGGGTCAAGGGCGCCAGCATGTTCGGCTACGGTCTGCTGGTGTTGGCCAAAGGCGCATGGGCATTCTGGGTGGGCGGTGTGCCCGACGCGCTCACCATGGGTGTGGTGGGTTTTCTGGCGCTGCTGGCCAACACCGGGGTCGCGGTGATGCTCTACGCATGGCGCAATGGCGACGCCAATATGCGCAGCGTCTGGTTGTGCTCGCGCAACGACGCGCTGTCCAATCTGGCGGTGATGCTGGCCGCCGCTGGTGTTTTTGGCACCGGCAGCGCCTGGCCCGACCTGGTGGTGGCGGCCATCATGGCGGCCTTGGCCTTGTCAGCCGGGTGGACGGTGATGGGACATGCGCGCCAGGAGTTGCGCGGTCTGTCCAACGGCACCCGCGCAGACTTGTCCACCGACACCGGAACTTCTGCGCCAGCGCGCGTATCATCCCAACCATGAAGCTCTGGCGTGTCGTTCTGCTGCTGGTGTTGACGCTGGTGTTGCCTGTGCGGGGCGCGCTGGCCGTCTCCATGGGCATGGCCGTCGAGGCGCCCATTGGCATGGCCCACAGCGCCGCGCAGGCCAATGCAGACGTCCCCTGCCCCCACCACGCCCAGCCCACCGACCACGCACTTGCCGCCCCGTCGGACCACAACGACGACCACCACAGCGCCCACACCCATCTGCTGTGTGATGTGTGCAATGTGCTGGCGCTCAATGTGCCGATCCCAGTGGCCAAACGGGCCGACACCCGGCCGACCCATACGGCCCAAGGCAACGAACGCTTCTCCAGCGTGGTGCCGCCCATCGGCCACAAGCCCCCCATACCGGTCTGACGCCTTCGCTTGAGCGAACCGCTGGCTTACTGGCTGGCGGTCTGTTGTGTCCGACTGGAGAATTCCCATGTTCTTGTCCTCCCGGGGACGCGCCGATACGCGCTCCGTCCCCTTGCCCGCACGCCACCGGCTGCGTGCGCTGTGCGCTGGCGCGCTGACGGCAGCCCTGCTGGGCACCGCCCACGCCCAAACCCCCAGCGCCGACGTAGCCGACCCCCAACAAGCGGCACCGCTGCCTACATGGCCAGCCACCGCATTGGCGCCTACCAGCGCGCCCGAGCTGCCCACCCAGATCGACGAGGCCATTCGCCGCTGGCAGTCTGCCAACCGGGCAGTGGCCGAATTTCCACGCGGCCACATCGACCTGCTGCGCTGGGAACAGCAACAAGCGCCGGTTGCCCAGGCCGCACCGGCCGCCGCGCCACTCACCTGGCCGGAAGTCTGGCAAGCGGTGCAGCGCCAGCACAGTGACCGTCTGCTGAACCCACGGGCCAACACCACCGAGCGCCAGCAGGCGCAACGGCAATGGCTCGCCATGCAGCGCCAGGCGCAGCAAGCCTGGGTGCAAGCCAGCACCCAGCATGCGCGGCTGCGCCTGCAGCAAGAGCGTGTGCATGCGGCCAGAACCGCCCACACCCTGGGCGAGCGCATGGCCACTCTGGGCCACTGGAGCCGCGCGCGCCTCATACCCCTGCAACAAACCCTGGCACAAGAACAAGCGGGCGCCATCGCCACCCAATGGCAAACCCGCCAGGCAAGCGAAGCGCTGGCCGGCCTCATGGGCCTGTGGCAAGCCGAGGCGGTGCAAGCGCTCGCCCTGCGGCTGCCGCTCGCACTGGACGCCCCCGCCGACGTGGTCGCCCCAGCCAATGCAGAGGGCGAAGCCATCCGCCAGCGCCCCGCGCTGCAGTGGCAACGCGAGGCCACCGAACGCGCACTGCGCTCGGTCGGTGCAGCCCAATGGCCCGCTTGGGCGCAGGAACGCGACGCCGCGCTACAAGCCACCCCAGCGGGTGCGCCGCCGCAGTGGCCCCCAAGTGCACTGCGTGGCGACCACGCGCTCGAGAAAGCGCTGGACGCCCAGGCCGATCTGCAACGCGAAGGCGCCGCCCTGCGCCGCCAAGTGCGCCTGGCCTGGGACCGGCTGCAAGCCACCCAAGCGCTGGACCAGTTGCAGCAACACGCCGTGCCCCTGGCCCAGGCCGCCGAAGCCGAAACCCTGCTGCGCTACAACGGCATGTTGCAAAGCACCTGGGAGGTCATCGACGCCGCGCGCGCCCGCCTAGGCGCCCAAGCCGACGCCATCACCGCCCGCCAGGACCACTGGCTGGCGTACATCGACTGGCACACCCTGATGGCCGGTGGCGACATCGAGCTGCCCACCAATCTGGCCACCGGCCAAAACAGCGCCAGCAGCGGCACAGCCAAAGGACATTGACACCATGAACCGATCCACCGCTCCCGATCCGCAGCGCCGCCGACTCTTGGGTGGAGCCGCCCTGGCCGCTACGGTGGCCACCGCCGGCGCCAGCGTGGCGCGCTCGGCGCTGGCCGCTCTGCCCGAGGCGCCACAACAAAGCAGCGCAGCCACCCAAGCGCCCTGGACACCCCCGGGCGTCACCGGCGCCGGCCGACCGTATCAGCCAGTGGTCACCCTCAACGGCTGGACCCTGCCCTGGCGCATGAACCAAGGCGTCAAGGAATTCCACCTGGTGGCCGAACCGGTGGTACGCGAAATGGCGCCTGGCTTTCTGGTCAATATGTGGGGCTACAACGGCCAGTCGCCCGGCCCCACCATCGAGGTGGTCGAAGGCGACAAGGTGCGCATCTTTGTCACCAACCGCCTGCCCGAAGCCACCACCATCCACTGGCATGGCCAGCGCTTGCCCAACGGCATGGACGGTGTCACCGGCGTCAACCAGCCGCCGATCCCGGCCGGCAAGACCTTTGTCTACGAGTTCGAGGCGCGCCGTCCCGGCACCTTCATGTACCACCCCCACGCCGACGAAATGACGCAAATGGCCATGGGCATGATGGGCTTTTGGGTCACCCACCCGCGCTTGGACAAGAACGGCCGCCATCCGCACATCGAGAACGTGCAGCGGGACTACTGCTTCCTGCTCAACGCCTTCGACATCGAGCCGGGCAGCATGACGCCCAAGGTCAACACCATGCTCGACTTCAACATCTGGAGTTTCAACAGCCGGGTGTTTCCAGGTCTGGACCCATTGGTCGCGCGCCTGGGCGAGCGGGTGCGGGTGCGCGTGGGCAATCTCACCATGACCAACCACCCGATCCACATCCATGGCATCGAATTCGAAGTCACCGGCACCGACGGCGGTCCGGTGCCCAAAACCGCGCGCTGGCCCGAGGTCACCACCGACATCGCAGTCGGGCAAATGCGGCAGATCGAATTCATCGCCGACGAGCCCGGCGACTGGGGCATGCACTGCCACAAAAGCCACCACACCATGGGCGCCATGGGCCACGATGTGCCTACGCTGATTGGGGTCGACCACCGGGGCCTGGTCAAGCCGCTGCAAAGCGTCAACCCCGACTACATGGTCATGGGCGAGCGCGGCATGTACGACATGAAAGAAATGGAACTGGAGCTGCCGGCCAACACCTGCCCGATGATGAGTGGCAACGGCCCCTATGGCCCCATCGGCATGGGTGGC
>CAMBOY010000251.1 GCA_945869245.1 Hydrogenophaga intermedia | reverse complement strand
CCTGTTGACCACGCCGCGCTAGGGCTACTGGCCAAGCGCCTTCAAGCGGCTGCTGTGCATGGCCTGGTGGTGGGCGGCACCACCGGCGAGGCCTTTGCGCTGTCCAACGCCGAGCGCTTGGCTTGCTGGCAGACGATAGCCAGCCACGCGCCCCATGTGCCCCTGATGCTCGGGAGCGGCGGAGCGAGCCTGAACGAAGCGCTCGCCGACATGGCTTGGCTGGCCGACGCCCAGCGCACACAGGAGCTGCCGCTGCACGCGGTGCTGCTGGCGGCACCCGCTTACATCCGCCCGTCGGTGGCGGGCCTAGAGCACTGGTTCTGCCGCTTGGCGGACGCAGCGCCTGCGCCTGTGGTGATCTACGACATTCCCTACCGCACCGGCGCGGTGCTGCCGCGCGAGCTGTTGTTGACCCTGGCACAACACCCGCGCATCGTCGGTGTGAAAGACTGTGGCGGCGACTGGGCCAAGAGCCAAGCCTTGCTGCACGATGGCCGGCTGCAGTGGCTGGCCGGCGAAGACATGCAGGTGTTGGCGCAACTCGCACATGGCGCCGTGGGCTGCATCAGCGCCAGCGCCCATCTGTGGCCCGAGCGCTGGGTGGCCTTGTATTCCGCTGTGCGCGACCAAGAGCTGAACCTCGCACGCCAGTGTTGGCGCGAGCTGCTGCCGGTGATAGACACTGCGTTCGCCGAACCCAATCCAGCGCCCATCAAAGCCGCCTTGGCCGCCCAAGGCCTGTGCAGCGCAGCGGTGCGTGCGCCCTTGTGTGAAGCGAGCGACGCCATCACGGCGCGCTGGCAAGCGCTCGGCTTGGCCAGCTCGGCAGCGGTCAACCCCCAGTGACGGGCGGGAAAAACGCCACCTCGGCGCCCTCGCTGAGGACGGCGTCTTCCTCGCACAACACCTGGTTGCGCGAGGCGCGCAGCGCCCGGCCACGGGCCAGCGCCTCGGCATAGGCGCCGCCGCGGGCGATGAGTTCGTCGCGCAGGCCGCCAACGGTGGCCGCTTGGGTGGTCCAGGTCTCGGATCCGGTGCCCAGGGCTTCGCGCAGGCTGGCGAAGTAACGCAGTTGCAGTTGCATGGGGTGTCCTTGCGGCGGGTTCAGAGCCAGTCGGCCAGGGGCAGGTAGCTCACCAGATCACCGTGTGCGATGGTGGTGCCGGCCGGGTTGTCCACCAAGCCATCGGCCCAGGCGGCCGAGGTCAGAACGCCGGAACTTTGGTTGGGAAACAGGTCCAGCCCGCCAATGGCGTTGCGCCGCACCCGCAGGAATTCGCGGCGTTTGTCGGCGCGCGCCACCGAGAAATGCGCCGGCAGCTGCAGGGGCCGCCACGGCGGCGGCACGCAGCCCTGCAGTTGCAGCACAAAGGGCCGCACCAGCAGCACAAAGGTGACGAAGCTCGACACCGGATTGCCCGGCAGGCCAATGAAATGGCAGCGACGGTCCTGACCATCGACACGGATGTGACCATGGGCGAACGGCTTGCCGGGCTTCATGGCGATTTGCCACAAATCGAGTCCACCCAGGGCTTGCACAGCGGGCTTGATGTGGTCTTCTTCGCCCACCGACACCCCACCGCTGGTGAGGATCAGGTCGTGGCCTTCGGCGGCGGTGCGCAAGGCCTCGGTGGTGGCGTCGCGCCGATCCGGCACGATGCCCAGGTCGCTCACCTCGCAGCCCAAACGCTGCAGCAGCGCTTTGAGGAAAAAACGGTTGCTGTTGTAGATGGCGCCGGGGCGCATGGCTTCGGGCGGCACGTCGCCGGGCATGACCAGCTCGTCGCCGGTGGACAACAGCGCCACGCGGGGGCGGCGTACCACCGACAAATCGGCGCAGCCGATGCCCGCCGCCAGCCCCAGTTGGGCCGGGCCCAGGCGCTGGCCTTTGCACAGCACCACCGCGCCACGCGCCACGTCTTCGCCGGCGCGGCGAATCCACTGTCCGGCCTGTGGCATCGCGTTGATGCGCACACGCCCATCGTCGAGCGCGGCCACGTCTTCCTGCATCACCACCGCATCGGCGCCGAGTGGCAAGGGCGCGCCGGTGAAGATGCGCGCGCAGGTGCCCGGCTGCAGCGGCTCGGCCGCATGGCCTGCGGCGATGCGCTGGCTCACCGGCAGCACCGCGCCAGCGGCTGGCACTTCGGCGCAGCGCAGGGCGTAACCGTCCATCGAGCTGTTGTCCTGCGGCGGCACATGCAGGGCTGAGGTCAGGCTATCGGCCAACACCCGGCCGTCGGCCAAGCTGGTGGGCACCCGCTCGGTGTCGGCCAAGGGCGCCACGCCCGCCAGCAGCTGGGTCAGGGCGTCGTCGAGCGCCATCAAGGGGGATCGGGCGGGAGCGTTCATCGCGGTTTATTCGTAGGCGTCGGGGTTGTAGTCGAAGCGCTCGGCATTCTGCAGCAACCAGCTGGCCAGTGCGTCGGGGTCGTTCACATCCAGCACCGGGCGCAAGGTGGTTTCGGGCAATTGATCGGCGCTGTCGGTGGCCACGGCCACGATGTAGGGGTCGTGCGGATAGCGCGCTGGGTGGCCGGCGTCGGCGCGCCAGACCTCGACCTTGAGCAGTTCGCTGTGTTTGAAGCCCTCCACCAGCACCCAGTCCACACCGGGGTAGAGCTCGGCGATCAGCTGGTGCACGCTCAGATCGGCCGGCACCTCAAACTCGCGCGCCAGCATCAGGCGCTGGCTGGACGCGGCCACCACCTCAAACGCGCCGGCCTCGCGGTGGCGCCAGGTGTCTTTGCCAGGTTGGTCCATGTCGAAGCGGTGGTGGGCGTGTTTGACCACCGACACCCGCTGTCCACGGCTTTTGAGCGCCGGAATCAGGCGCTCGACCAGCGTGGTCTTGCCCGCGCCGGACTCGCCAGCGAACGCCACCACCTTCATCGCCCGCGCTCCGCCACTGGCATCACAGCGGGCAATGGGCGCGGATGTAGTCCTGCACGGCAGCGGTGTCGACCGGCATCACCCGCACCCGCTTGGGCAGCGCTTCAATGCCATCGAACTTGGCCGGACGCGCTGGGTCGCGGCCCAGCGCTTCGCGGATGGTCTCGGCAAATTTGATGGGCAGCGCGGTCTCCAGCACCACCAGGGTTTCACCGGCCACGCGGCACTCACGCGCCACTTTCACGCCGTCGGCGGTGTGGGGGTCGATGGTCAGGCCGAAACGCTCAAAGGTGTCGCGGATGGTGTCCAAGCGGTTGGCGTGGGTGCTGTTGCCGCTCACAAAACCATAGCGCGTGGCGGCCTCGGCAAACACCGGCTCGGCCGACAGATCGAAGCGGCCTTCGCGCACCAGTTGCGGGCCGAACAGCTCGGCCACGCGGGCGCCGTCGCGTCCCAGCAGGTCGAACACAAAACGCTCGAAATTGCTGGCCTTGGAAATGTCCATCGACGGGCTGGAGGTCTCAAACGTGTCGGCACCGCCGCGCACCCGGTAGACCCCCGTGCGGAAGAATTCGTCGAGCACATCGTTTTCGTTGGTCGCCACCATCAAGCGGCCAATCGGCAGGCCCATCTGGCGCGCCACATGGCCGGCGCAGACGTTGCCGAAATTACCGCTGGGCACACAGAAGCTCACCTTCGCGAGTGAACGATTCGCTGCCGGGCCGTCCCAAGGCGAATCAGCCCCCTCGGGGGGCAGCGAACCACGCGAAGCGGGGAGCGTGGGGGCGCTCTCCGTGGCTTGGAAGTAGCCGGCGAAGTAATAGACCACCTGCGCCAGCAGCCGCGCCCAGTTGATCGAATTGACGGTGCCTATTTTGTACTGGCGCTTGAAGGCGAGGTCGTTGCTGACGTTCTTGACGATGTCCTGGCAGTCGTCGAACACACCATCGACCGCGATGTTGTGGATGTTCTCGTCCATCAGGCTGAACATCTGCGCCTGCTGGAAAGCGCTCATACGGCCGTGCGGGCTCAGCATGAACACCCGCACGCCGCGCTTGCCGCGCATCGCGTACTCGGCGGCGCTGCCGGTGTCGCCACTGGTGGCGCCCAGGATGTTGAGCGACTCACCCCGGCGGGCCAGTTCGTACTCAAACAAATTGCCCAACAGCTGCATCGCCATGTCCTTGAAAGCCAGCGTCGGACCGTTCGACAGGGCTTCCAGATAGACACCGTCTTCGAGCTGGGCCAGCGGCACGATCTCGGGCGTGCCAAAGACCTCGGCGGTGTAGGTCTTGGCGCACAGCGCACGCAAATCGTCAGCGGGAATGTCGTCGATGTAGAGCGACAAGACCTCAAAGGCCAGCGCCGCATAGCCCTGCTCGCGCAGCACCACGCGCCAGCGCGCCAGCGTGGCCGCGTCGACCTGCGGATAGGTCTCGGGCAGGTACAAGCCACCATCGGGCGCCAGGCCTTCCAGCAGGATTTCGCAAAAGCGTTTGCGGTCCGGATGACCGCGGGTCGAGAGGTACAACATGACAATCTTCCAAAGCTGATCGGTGTGCAGACCTGACACGAAAGAGGTGCCTTGGTCAGCACACACCGTGGAACTGGCTTTGCCAGGCCACTGGTGTGGCCCCCCTTCCAGGGGGGTGACGCGCAGCGGCGCGGGGGGTTAATTCAACTCTTCTTTGCGGATGCGCGTAATGGGCGCGAGCACCGTGGGCAAGG
>CAMBOY010000250.1 GCA_945869245.1 Hydrogenophaga intermedia | reverse complement strand
ACCACTTGCTGGCGCTGCGCACCCAGGCCTCGTCCACCCAGCGTGATCACATCGCCGGCCTGCAGATACAGCGCCGGCTTGTGGCCCATGCCCACACCCGGCGGGGTCCCGGTCGCAATCACGTCACCGGGCTGCAGTTGCATGAAACGGCTCAGGTAGCTCACGATGTGGGCCACGCCGAAGATCATGGTGCGGGTGTTGCCGCTCTGGCGGCGCACGCCGTTCACCTCCAGCCACAGATCCACGTCCTGCACATCACCGAGTTCGTCGGGGGTGACCAGCCAGGGACCGATGGGACAGTGGCTGGGGTAGCTTTTGCCCTTGATCCACTGGCCCTCCATCTCCATTTGGTAGGCCCGCTCCGACACATCGTTGACCAGGCAGTAGCCGGCCACATGGTCGAGCGCCTGGGCCTCGCTCACATGCCAAGCCGGCTGGCCAATCACAATGCCCAGCTCGACCTCCCAATCGAGTTTCTGCGCGCCTGGCGGCAGCCAGATGTCGTCATTCGGCCCGCTGATGGCGCCGTTGTGCTTGCTGAACACAATCGGCTGGCTTGGGGCCTTCAGCCCGGCTTCTGCCGCGTGGTCGGCATAGTTCAAACCAATGCACACCACATTGCCCACCCCAGCGACACAGGACCCCAGTCGGGTGGCAGCGTCCAGTAGGGGCAGGGTCAAGGAATCGATGGCCGCCAGCCGGGCCATAGAATCGGGCCCCAAGGTGTGAGGCCCGATGTCGGGCACCACAGCGCTCAGGTCGCGCCAACCGCCCTGAGGGTCTACCAGACCGGGTCGTTCGGCCCCACGCGGGCCATGTCGAAAGAGCTTCATGGGTGGTCCCATCCTGAAAAAAGAAGCCATTCTGACAAAAGCCCCTTGAAATCCCAGATCGGCGCCCCAGATGACCGTTAACGGTCACAGTGATGGCCGCGATGTTTGTTTATTCACCAGCACACACACCATGAGCGCGAGTCCAGATTCACAGACCACTCCCCCCGTCAGCCCCGAAGAAGCCGAGGCCGCAGCAGCCGCCCAGGCGCACGACCAAGCCCTAGGCCTGGAGCACGAACTGGCCCAGCTCAAAGCCCAGAACGCCGATCTGGCCGAACAGTTCTTGCGCGCCAAAGCCGAGGCGGAAAACACCCGCCGCCGCGCCGAAGAAGAGGTGAGCAAGGCCCGCAAGTTTGCAGTGGAGAGCTTTGCCGAAAGCCTGTTGCCCGTGGTCGACAGCTTGGAAGCTGGCCTGGCCATCCAAGAAGCCACCGCCCAGCAGCTGCGCGAAGGCTCCGAAGCCACGCTCAAGCAACTCAGCGCCGCGCTGGAGCGCAACAAAGTGCTGCAGATTGCGCCACCCGCTGGCACCAAGTTCGACCCGCACCAACACCAAGCCATCAGCGTGGTACCGGCTGAGCAAGACCCCAACACCGTGGTCGGTGTGCTGCAAAAAGGCTATTTGATCGCCGAGCGTGTGCTGCGCCCCGCCCTGGTGACGGTGGCTGCGCCCAAATAACAACGCGCCCTTGAATTGGCGCGTTTGCCCCTCACTTCTACAACAGTTTCAATCATTTCTCTCCGGAGCACGACATGGGAAAAATCATCGGCATTGACCTCGGCACCACCAACAGCTGCGTGGCCATCATGGAAGGCAACACCACCAAGGTGATCGAAAACAGCGAAGGCGCCCGCACCACGCCTTCCATCATTGCCTACCAAGAAGACGGCGACATTCTGGTGGGCGCTCCCGCCAAACGCCAGGCGGTGACCAACCCCAAGAACACCATCTACGCGGCCAAGCGCCTGATCGGCCGCAAGTTTGAGGAAAAAGAGGTGCAAAAGGACATCGATCTGATGCCCTACACCATCGCTCGCGCCGACAACGGCGACGCCTGGATCGAGGTGCGCGGCAAGAAAATGGCCCCGCCCCAGATCAGCGCCGAAGTGCTGCGCAAGATGAAGAAAACCGCCGAGGACTACCTCGGCGAAGAAGTGACCGAGGCGGTCATCACCGTGCCGGCGTACTTCAACGACGCCCAGCGCCAGGCCACCAAAGACGCTGGCCGCATCGCCGGTTTGGATGTCAAACGCATCATCAACGAGCCCACCGCTGCGGCACTGGCCTTTGGTCTGGACAAGCAGGAAAAAGGCGACCGCAAGATCGCGGTGTACGACCTGGGTGGCGGCACCTTTGACGTGTCGATCATCGAAATCGCCGACGTCGACGGCGAGAAGCAGTTCGAGGTGCTGTCCACCAACGGCGACACCTTCCTCGGCGGCGAAGACTTCGACCAGCGCATCATCGATTTCATCATCGAAGAGTTCAAAAAAGAGTCGGGCGTCAACCTCAAGCAAGACGTGCTGGCCTTGCAGCGCCTCAAAGAAGCCGCTGAAAAGGCCAAGATCGAGCTGTCGTCCTCGGCCGCCACCGATGTGAACCTGCCCTACATCACCGCCGACGCCACCGGTCCTAAGCACCTCAACATCAAGCTCACCCGCTCCAAGTTTGAGCAGCTGGTGGAAGACCTGATCGAGCGCTCGATCGCGCCTTGCCGCACCGCCATCAAGGACGCTGGCATCAACGTGTCCGACATCCACGACGTGATCTTGGTCGGCGGCCAAACCCGCATGCCCAAGGTGCAGGAAAAGGTCAAGGAGTTCTTTGGCCGCGAGCCGCGCCGCGACGTCAACCCCGACGAGGCTGTGGCCGTGGGCGCCGCCATCCAGGGTCAGGTGCTCTCGGGCGACCGCAAAGACGTGCTGCTGCTCGACGTGACGCCGCTGTCGTTGGGCATCGAGACCATGGGTGGCGTCATGACCAAGATGATCCAGAAGAACACCACCATCCCGACCAAATTCAGTCAGGTGTTCTCCACCGCCGACGACAACCAGCCGGCCGTGACCATCAAGGTGTTCCAGGGTGAACGCGAAATCGCCTCGGGCAACAAGCTGCTGGGCGAATTCAACCTCGAAGGCATTCCGGCCGCACCGCGCGGCATGCCACAAATTGAAGTGACCTTTGACATCGACGCCAACGGCATCTTGCATGTGGGCGCCAAAGACAAGGGCACCGGCAAAGAGAACAAGATCACCATCAAGGCCAACTCGGGCCTATCGGAAGACGAAATCCAAAAGATGGTGAAGGACGCCGAACTCAACGCCGCCGAAGACAAGAAAAAGGTGGAACTGGCCCAGGCCCGCAACCAGGCCGAAGCCATGGCGCACAGCGTCAAAAAGAGCCTGTCCGAGCACGGCGACAAGCTCGACGCTGGCGAGAAAGAGGCGATTGAAGCTGCGCTCAAAGGCGTGGAAGAAGCCGTCAAGACCGAGGACAAGACCGACATCGACGCCAAGACCGAAACCCTGATGACGGCCAGCCAGAAGCTGGGCGAAAAGGTCTACGCCGACATGCAGACCCAGCAAGGCGCCGACGGCGCGGCCGCCACCGGCGGTGCGGGTGGCTCCAAGCCCGTCGACGACGATGTGGTGGACGCTGAAGTCAAAGAAGTCAAGAAAGACTGACGGCCGTGGCGCTGACCCAGGCGCCCTCCCCTCGCCGCGTGGCACACACCCCTGGGTGCGTCTCACGCGGCGTTTGCACTGATACACCCGACTGAACCACCATGGCGAAACGCGATTTTTACGAAGTGCTGGGCGTGCCCAAAAACGCCTCGGACGACGAAATCAAAAAGGCTTATCGCAAGCTCGCGATGAAGTACCACCCGGACCGCAACCAGGGTGACACCGCGGCGGCGGCCGAAGAGAAGTTCAAAGAAGCCAAAGAGGCCTACGAGGTCTTGTCTGACGCCCAGAAAAGAGCCGCCTACGACCAGCACGGCCACGCGGGAGTAGACCCCAATATGCGGGGCGGCGGCGCGGGCGCCGAAGGGTTTGGGGGCTTCTCCGAGGCCTTTGGCGACATCTTTGGCGATATCTTTGGTGGCGGGCGCGGTCGCCAGGGCGGTGGCCGCCAGATGTTTCGCGGCAGCGACCTGTCCTACGCCATGGAAGTGTCGCTGGAAGAAGCGGCCAGTGGCAAAGAAACCCAGATCAAAATCCCGTCCTGGGACGAGTGCGGCACCTGCCACGGCAGCGGCGCCAAGCCCGGCACCAGTCCCAAGACCTGCAGCACCTGCAACGGGCAAGGCGTGGTGCAGATGCGCCAGGGCTTCTTCAGCGTGCAGCAAACCTGCCCGCACTGCCGGGGCACCGGCAAGATCATCCCCGACCCCTGCACCACCTGCGGCGGCCAGGGCAAGATCAAGCAACAAAAAACGCTGGAAATCAAAATCCCTGCCGGCATCGACGACGGTCAGCGCATCCGCAGCACCGGCAACGGCGAACCTGGCCAAAACGGCGGCCCGCCGGGTGACCTGTACATCGAGATTCGGCTGCGCAAGCACGACATCTTTGAGCGCGACGGCGACGACCTGCACTGCCAAGTGCCGGTGAGCATGACCACCGCAGCCCTGGGCGGCGAGATCGATGTGCCCACCTTGGGCGGCAAGGCCACCATCGACATTCCGGAAGGTACCCAAAGCGGCAAAACTTTCCGTCTGCGCGGCAAAGGCGTCAAAGGCGTGCGCTCCACCTACCCCGGCGACCTCTACTGCCACATCGCGGTGGAAACACCGGTCAAACTGACCG
>CAMBOY010000249.1 GCA_945869245.1 Hydrogenophaga intermedia | reverse complement strand
AGCTGCGCGTGGCCCACAAACTCAAACCCACCAGCGGCAGGCACACACCAAACGCCCAGCGGATGCCCCAGTGCTCGGCCACCCAGCCCAAGAGTGGCGGGGCCAACAAAAACGCCACAAAGGCCAGCTGCGACAAGGCCGCCACGTTGATGGCAGCCGGCCGATCATGGCGCTGCGCAGCGGCCGACATGGCCAGCGGAAAAATCACGCTGGTGCCAGCGCCCATCAAGGCAAAAGCCAGCAGCGACAGCGCTGGGTGCAGCGCGGCCACCACCAAGGCCACACCCAACACCAACACACTCAGCGCCAGCCGGGCCACCAGCACGGGCGAATACCGCTCGACAAAACGGTCGGCGGTGAAGCGGGTGATGCCCTGCGCCAATGCCCCCACCGCCACCGCCAGCCCGGCCACACCCGGGGACACGCCAAATACATCGCGCATGTAAATAGACGACCAATCGATGCCCGCGCCTTCCAGTGTCATGGCCGAAAAGCTCAGGGCCACCAGCACCAAAATCGGCCCGGTGGGGCGCGCAAAGCGCGGAGAGGCAACCGGCTCACCGGTTTGTGGGCGGGCGGGCGAGGCCTCAAAGCGCCACAGCAGGGCGGTGTTGGCCAGCAGCACCATCACACACACGACCGCCAGTTGCAGCTGTGGCGACACACCCCAGTGCGCGGCAGCCGCCCCCGTGATGCCGGCGCCAAAAAACCCCAAGCTCCAGAACGCGTGTGCCCGGTTCATGATGCGCCAGCCGATGCGGTGCTCCACCCGGTCGGCCTCGACGTTGACCATCACCTCCACCGCGCCCACAGCAATGCCCGCCGGAAACAGCAGCACAAACAGCATCCACGGCGCGCTGGCCCAGGATGCCAGCGCATAGCCCAAGGCCACTGCGGGCACCAGCCACAGCAGCGCACCACGGTAGCCCCAGCGCTCCAGCACCGGCGGCCCCCAGGTGAGCGAGACCATCGTGCCAGCGGCGGTGCCAATCAGCGCCATGCCCAAGGCGCCCTCGCCCACGCCCATCGCTTGCTGGATTTCGCCAATGCGCGGGTACAGCCCGCCCAAGGCAAAGGCGTAGAGAAAGAACGCGGCAAACACCCGGTGATGCAGACTCATACCCACCCCAACAACACCGACACACCCAACACCAAAAAGATGCCGGCAGCCACTGCGTGCACCGCCTTGATGGGCACGCGCTGCACAATGGCCTGACCAAAAAACACCACCGGGGCGTTGGCCAGCATCATGCCCAGCGTGGTGCCGGCCACCACGGCGATCAGTGGTTCATACTGCGCGCCCAGAGCCACGGTGGCGATCTGGGTTTTGTCGCCCATTTCAGCCAAAAAGAAGGCCCACGTGGTGGCAAAGAACACGCCCCAGCCCGGCTTGGCGGTGGCCTCGTCTTCGTCGAGCTTGTCGGGAATCAGCATCCACCCGGCCATGGCAATAAACGATGCGCCCAGCACCCAGCGCATGGTGTCCGGCCCCACAGCGGCCATGACCCAGGCACCCACCGCGCCGGCCAGCGCATGGTTCAGCAAGGTGGCCACCAAAATGCCCCAGACAATGGGCCAGGGGCGCTTGAAACGGGCCGCCAGCACCAGCGACAAGAGCTGGGTTTTGTCGCCCATTTCAGCCAGCGCGACAATGCCGGTCGACAGAAGAAACGCTTCCACAAATCACTCCACACAACAAAAAACGCCCGCTGGAATCAGCGGGCGCTTGCCGTAGCAGGTGACAGTGTAGCGGCTGCTTCAGATCAGCGGCACACCGGTTTTGCTTTGGATTTCTTCGCGGCTCACGCCGGGCGCCAGCTCCACCAACTTCAAGCCTTCGGGCGTCACGTCCATCACACCCAGGTCGGTGATGATGCGGTCCACCACGCCCTGGCCCGTGAGCGGCAGGGTGCATTCGGGCAGGATCTTGAGATCGGTGGTGCCGTCTTTTTTCTTGGCCACGTGTTCCATCAGCACAATGACGCGCTTCACACCGGCCACCAGGTCCATCGCGCCGCCCATGCCTTTGACCATCTTGCCCGGGATCATCCAGTTGGCCAGATCGCCTTGGCCGGTGACCTGCATGGCGCCCAAAATAGACAGGTTGATCTTGCCGCCGCGAATCATGGCAAAGCTCTGGTCGCTGCTGAAAATGGCCGAGCCTTTGAGTGTGGTCACGGTTTGTTTGCCGGCGTTGATCAGGTCGGCGTCCACCGCGTCTTCGGTCGGGAACGGGCCGATGCCAAGCATGCCGTTTTCGCTTTGCAGCCACACCTCTTTGTCGGCGGGCACATGGTTGGCCACCAGCGTGGGAATGCCGATGCCCAGGTTCACATAAAAACCGTCTTCCAGTTCGTGGGCGGCGCGCGCCGCCATTTGGTCTTGGGTCCAGGCCATGGTCAGACTCCTGCTTTGTCGGTGATGGTGCGCTTCTCGATGCGCTTTTCGGGGTTCGGGTTGTGCACGATGCGGTGCACATAGATGCCGGGCAGGTGCACATCGTCGGGGTGCAGGTCGCCGGTTTCGACAATCTTTTCCACCTCCACCACACAGATCTTGCCGGCCATGGCCGCTGCGGGGTTGAAGTTGCGCGCGGTGTAGCGGAAACGCAGGTTGCCGCTCTTGTCGGCCACGTCGGCCTTGATCAGCGCCACCTCGGGCACCAGTGAGCGCTCCATCACATAGGTCTCGCCATCAAATTCACGCAGCTCTTTGCCGTCGGCCACCACCGTGCCCACGCCGGTTTTGGTGAAGAAGGCGGGGATGCCGGCACCACCGGCGCGCAGCTTTTCGGCCAAGGTGCCCTGGGGCGTGAATTCCAGCTCCAGCTCGCCCGCCAGGTACTGGCGCTCGAACTCTTTGTTTTCGCCCACATAGCTCGAAATCATCCTCTTGATCTGGCGGGTTTCGAGCAGCTTGCCCAGACCAAAACCGTCCACGCCCGCGTTGTTGGAGATCACGGTCAGGTTCTTCACGCCACTGTCGCGCAGGGCGTCGATCAGGGCTTCGGGAATGCCGCACAGACCAAAGCCGCCAACCGCGAGCAACTGCCCGTCGGCGACGATGCCTTGGAGCGCGTCGGCCGCGCTCGGGTACATCTTGTTCACAGCAAAAACCTCCAAAAAAAGGGGATGGGACGGCGCTACGATACTACGTAATTTCATACGTAGGTTTTCGTAAATGGCAACCCCTATTGGCGCACCGGCGCTTGACACCCCTGTGACGCAACTTCCCGTCGACTACCGCCTGGCTTTTGAGATGGCGCCAGTGGGGCTGGCGCTGTCGCGCCAACGCATGATGGTGGACTGCAACCAGGCCTTGTGCGAGATGTTCGGGGCCAGCCGCCAACAACTGGTGGGCAAGAGCTTTCAGCTGCTCTACCCCAGCGCCGACGAATACGAGCGCACGGGCGCGCGCATTGCGCCCATCTTGGGGCGCAATGGCACGTACGCCGACGACCGCATCATGAAACGGGTAGACGGACGTCTCAAAGGCGAGGCGTTTTGGTGCCACGTCACTGGCCGCGCGCTCGATCCGCAAGACCCGCACGCCGCCGGCATCTGGAGCTTTGAGGACCTGAGCGCGCACCGTCCGGTGCGCACCGAGCTGACCCCACGCGAGCGCGAGGTGGCCACCCTGTTGATGAACGGTCTGACCAGCAAGGAAATCGGCAAGGCCCTGGCCTTGTCGCCGCGCACGGTCGAGATTTACCGCGCGCGCCTGCTGCGCAAATACCAAGCCAACGGCACCGCCGATCTGGTGCACAAGCTGGTGGGCGCCGGCGCATGAGGCCGTTCGCCCACCCGGGCGCGCCTCACTCGGGCTCGCCCATCATGCTTTGCTGGTAGTTCTGCAAGCCCACCTTCTCGATCAGGTCGAGCTGGGTTTCCAGAAAATCGATGTGCTCTTCGGTGTCGTCGAGGATGCGCAGCAACAGATCGCGCGACACATAGTCGCGCACCGACTCGCAGTGGGCAATGCCGGCCTTGATGGTGGCCTGGGCGCCCTGCTCCAGTGCCAAGTCGCTGCGCAGAATCTCAGGCACGTCCTCACCGAGGTTGATCTTGCCCAGATCCTGCAGGTTAGGCAGGCCGTCGAGGGTGAAGATGCGGTCCATCAGCCAGTCGGCGTGCTTCATTTCGCCAATCGACTCCGCGTATTCCTTCTTGGCCAGCTTGTCCAAGCCCCAGTGCTTGAGCATGCGGTAGTGCACAAAGTACTGGTTGATGGCGGTCAATTCGTTCTTGAGCTGGGCCTGCAAATGGGCAATGGCTTCGGTGTCGCCGCGCATGGAATACCTCCTGTGGGGTGAAAAACGCGACAAGTGTGCACCAAATCCACCCTGCTGCGCCAACGGCTATTGCAAATGAGAATGGTTATCAATATAGTAACGATCAGCCAGCCCATGCCCTCCTGCCCAGAGGCACAGCCAGCCAGCGCTCAACCCCTTGAAAGCCCCGAATATGGACACGACCGAGCCCCTGGTGACCCCAGTCGCCATGGACGAATACGAGATGCCCTGCGCCGAAGCGATGCTGGCGGGCACCTTGGCCCTGATGACCGGTCACGCCCAGAGCGGCGACGACACGCACCGCCGGTTGATGGCCAAAAAAATCCGCTCCAGCCTGTTTTTCCTGGCGCAAC
>CAMBOY010000248.1 GCA_945869245.1 Hydrogenophaga intermedia | reverse complement strand
TCAAACAAGAGAAACGGTCAAGGTTTCGCTGTGCTGATTGACTATCCCAAAGGACACTGACATGAACATACAAGGCATAGCCGCATTGGTCACAGGTGGCGGATCTGGACTTGGCGAGGCCACCGCACGCGAACTCGCGCGCCAAGGGGCCCAGGTCGCTGTGCTGGACTTGAACATGGTCAACGCAGAACGCGTGGCCAGCGACATCAACACGCAGTTTGGACACGGCTGCGCCGTGGCGGTGCATTGCAATGTGTCTGACCCCGACAGCATGGCGCAAGCCATCGAAACCGCCGCATCCGCGCATGGACCGGCCCGCATCCTGATGCAGATTGCCGGCATTGGCACGGCCAAGCGCGTAGTGGGCAAAGACGGCCTGGCAGCACCGCTTGAAGACTTTGCCAAGGTGGTTAACGTCAACCTGATGGGCACCTACAACGCCGCTCGGCTGTTTGCTGCCGCCTGCGCCAAGCTGGCCCCTGTGGACGGCGATGGCCAACGCGGCGTGATGGTGTTCACCGCCTCGGTCGCGGCCTACGACGGGCAGGTGGGTCAGCAGGCCTACAGCGCATCCAAAGCCGGAGTGGTCGGCATGACATTGCCCATGGCACGCGATCTGGCCCAACACGGCATTCGGGTGTGCACCATCGCCCCCGGCCTGTTCAGCACCCCCCTCATGCGCACCTTGCCCGAGCCGGTGCAGGAATCTCTGGCCACCAGCATTCCTTTTCCGTCGCGGCTGGGCAAGTCTGAGGAGTTCGCTGAACTCGCCGTGCACATCGTGCAAAACAACCACCTGAATGGCGAAACCATTCGCCTGGACGGCGCATTGAGGATGAGCGCCAGATGACCCCCTGCGCCGCCACAGAGCGGCGTCGCACACCTCTCTTGAAAATGGCTCTCCTATGACAAAAACCGTTGTGTATGAAGTTGAGGTGATGTTCGGCGACTGCGACCCCGCCGGCATCGTCTTTTTTCCCAATTTCAGCAAATGGATGGACGCTTCGTCCTTGAACTTCTTTGTTAAATGCGGGGTGCCGCCGTGGCGCGAACTGGTCAAGACCACCGGCATCATCGGCACGCCGCTGCTGGAAATCCACACCAAGTTTTTGCGCCCGGCCACCTATGGCGAGCGGCTGCACATCCACACCAGCATCGCCGAATGGCGCGACAAGGTGGTGATTCAAAAACACGTGGTCATGCGAGGCGACACCGTGTTGTGCGAAGGGCTGGAGACGCGCGCCTTTTGCACCAAACACCCAGACGACCCCGACCGCATCAAAGCCATCCCTGTGCCTGCCGACATCAAGGCCCTGTGCAGCTGAATACCGGAGAACTGACCATGTACTACGAACCCGGCAAAACACCCCACGGTCTGCCCCACGACCCATTCAAGTCCTGTGTGGTGCCGCGCCCCATTGGCTGGATATCCACGGTGGACGCCGAGGGACGCCACAACCTGGCGCCCTACAGCCAGTTTCAGAACGTGACCTTTGATCCGCCCATCGTCATGTTCAGTGCCAACCAAACCACCCAGGGCGAGCGCAAGGATTCGGTGCGCAACGCCGAGCAAATGGGGCAATTTGTCTGGAACATGGCCACTTGGGATCTGCGGGAAGCCGTCAACGCCAGCGCCGAAGAAGTGCCGCACGGCGTGGACGAATTTGAGCGTGCCGGGCTGGAAAAAGTCGCCAGCCGCTTGGTCAAACCCATGCGCGTCAAAGGCTCCCCCATCCAGTTCGAATGCGAATACCTCAACACCGTGCGTTTTCCGGGCCGCCCGCCCATGGGCACGGTGGATGTGGTGTTTGGTCGCGTGCTGGCCATCCACATCGACGACGCGGTGATCGACGCCAACGGCAGGGTCGATGTGCTCAAGATCCGCCCCATCGCCCGCATGGGTTACTTTGACTACACCACGGTGGACAGCAAGTTCCAGATGGTGATTCCGGGCAACAGCCAAGCCCTGTTGGCCGGGCTGGAAGGCTCTGGCGACAAAGCCCAGGCCGCCCACACACGCCCTGCCCCCTGAACATCGCCTGATCGCCCCCCATGCTTGATTACTCTGCGCCCACCACCGCCATGCTCGACACCCTGGTGGATGTGGTGCAAGGCATGCCCCTGCTGCACAACCTGCCCGTCCATCAGGACACAGACGCCGATCTGTTGCGACAGATCATGGAAGAAGCCGGCCGTTTCGTGAGCGAAGTGGTGGCCCCGCTTAACCGCAGCGGCGACGAAACTGGCGCCCAGTGGCGCGATGGCGCTGTGACCATGCCGCCGGGTTTTCGCGATGCCTACCAAGCGTTTTGGCAAGCGGGCTGGCCCGCGCTCTGCGCCCACCCGGACGACGGTGGCCAAGGCTTGCCCACTGTGCTGGAAACCATGCTGTATGAAATGCTCAGCGCCGCCAACCACGGTTGGACCATGGCCCCGGGCCTGCTGCACGGCGCCTACGAATGCATCAAGCACCATGCCACGCCCGAACTCAAAGCGCGGTACCTCAGCAAAATAGCCACCGGTGAATGGCTGGCCACCATGTGCCTGACCGAGCCGCACGCCGGCTCGGACCTTGGGCTGTGCACCACCCGCGCCACCCCACTGCCCGACGGCCGCTACGCCCTGTCGGGCACCAAGATTTTCATCTCGGGCGGCGAACACGACCTGAGCGACAACATCGTGCACCTGGTGCTGGCCCGACTGCCCGACGCACCGCCCGGCCCCAAAGGCCTTTCGCTCTTTCTGGCGCCCAAGTTCGGCGCCGATAGGCAGCGCAACAGCGTTCACTGCGAACGCATCGAAGAAAAAATGGGCCTGCACGGCAGCTCCACCTGCGTGATGCGTTTTGACGATGCCACTGGCTGGCTGGTGGGCGAACCCGGCAAAGGCCTGAACGCCATGTTTGTGATGATGAACGCGGCACGCCTGCATGTGGCCATGCAGGGCATTGGCCTGTTGGACGCTGCCCACCAAAAAGCCAGCGCCTATGCTCAGGATCGCCTGCAAATGCGCGCCCCGCAGCGCCCCGGCGACCGGCGCGTTGCGGCCGACCCCATCGCCTGGCACCCGGCCATGCAGCGCGTGCTGCGCACCCAAGCGTGTTGGGTGACACTGGGCCGCGTCATCGCTTACCGCACCGCCATCGAACTGGACCTTGCCAAACTCCACCCAGACGCCAGCCGCCGTCTACAAGCGCAGCGGTGGTGTGCACTGTGCACACCGGTGCTCAAATCGGCCTGGACCGATCAAGCCTTTCACGGGGCCAGCGCTTGCTTGCAGGTGTTTGGCGGCCACGGTTACGTGCGCGAATGGGGCATCGAGCAGCATGTGCGCGACGCCCGGGTGGCCATGATTTACGAAGGCACCAATGAAATTCAGGCCATTGATTTGTTGATGCGCAAAGTCCTGCCCGATGGCGGCGCAGCGCTCAGCGGCCTGCTCGATCAACTCATCGCCGAACTGCAAGCGGTACAGGCAGACTCCCGGGCCGCCCAGGCGGTGACCGAGGTGCGCGACTGGCTGGCCGATCTGCTGCCGACCTTGCAGCCGCCCGCGCAGGCCGACGCCGGCCCGCACTGGGTGGCCGAAGAGGTGCTGCGCGCCACCGCGCTGGCACTCATGGCCTGGGCCAATGGCTTGCAGGGGGTGCGCCAGCCCGAGGCCGACGCCGAAGCGTTCTGGCGCTGGGTCTGGCCCGAGATGGCCCAGCGGCGTGCGGTGGCGGCGGCCATGGTCTGAGCTGCCGCTATGCTTGGCGTTTTGCACGCCGAAGCGCCCCGCCTCATGCCCGCCAAGTCCACCACTGTTGCCAGTGCCCTGCGCCGCCCGCGCAGCGCCCAGCCGCGCGCATCCCATGGCGCGCGACCGCTGACGGTGTCGGACGCACTGGACACCACGTATCTGGAAACCCTGCTGGGCTACAACGCGCGGCGCGCGGCACTGACCGTGATTGCGGTATTTTTGAAGCGCATGGAGCCGCTGGGCCTGCGGCCGGTGGACTTTTCGGTGCTCACCCTGATCGCCCACAACCCGGGCGCCACCTCGCGCCAAATTTGCAGCGCGCTCGATATCTTGCCGCCCAATCTGGTGGGCATGCTCAAAAGCCTGCAAAAGCGCGGCCTGGTCGTGCGCCGCCCACACCCAAGCGACGGTCGGGCCCAGGGCCTGCACCTCACACCCGAAGGCCTTGCCCTGCAAGCCCAGGCCCAAGCCGAAGCCAGCCGACTGGAGCGCGAAGACGTCGGTCTGGCGCTGAGCCCAGCCGAGCTGGACACCCTGATCGGCCTACTGCAGCGCGTCTACCGCCGCTGACGCGCCGCGCAGCTCAAGCGCCGACCGCAGCGGCCCGCACCACTTGGCGCTGGTGCCCGAGCAAGCGCCCGCCTAGGGTGACAACGTCGCCCTCGCTCAAATACAGCGGTGGCTTGTGCCCCATGCCCACCCCCGGCGGGGTGCCGGTGGGAATCACATCGCCTGGCTGCAAGGCCATGAAGCGGCTGAGATAGCTCACGATATGCGCAACACCAAAAATCATGGTGCGGGTGTTGCCGCTCTGGCGCCGCACACCGTTGACCTCCAGCCACAGGTCCACACCCTGCACATCACCCAGCTCATCGGGTGTGACCAGCCAGGGGCCGATGGGGC
>CAMBOY010000247.1 GCA_945869245.1 Hydrogenophaga intermedia | reverse complement strand
TGTCATTGGCCCGGTGCTGGGACACGCTTCCTGGCACGCCTACCGGCACATCGTGCCGCCTGCTGCGGCCTAAACCCCGCTGCCTGAGGCGTCGGTGGTGCGCCACAAGCGCAGCGTCCACCACCACCCGAGCGCGCTATTGACCAGCGCCAAGCCCAGCAGCAGCCAGCGCACGGGCTCTGCCAGGACCAGTGTGTGAAACGCCAACACCAAGGCGCTGGACGCCAAGTTAAAGCCCAAGGCGAGCCAGAAAGCCGGTCGCCGTGGCTGCCACAAGCGGCGCCAGCCACGCACCGAAGCGGGCATTGTGGATGTACTCATGGCTCGCGATTGTGCACACAGGCCCCATCGCGGTGCCGAGTTCGACCCCATGCGCCCGATTCAAGCTGGCACAACCATTGCTTAGAACTTACAAGAGACAAGGGGCGATAGCCCCATAAAAAATAGGCATAAAGTGCCCACGTAAACCCGGATGCCAACACAAGCTGACAGCCGTTACATTTCCTCCCCAGGCTGATCGGGAAATCCCCGGCGCCGAAACAACCTCTCATCGACAACATCGGAGAACTGAATGACATCGTTGAAACTGAAAGTTGCCCTGGCCGCCATCGGCACCGCCGCGATGGCCGTGGCCCTGCCCGCCCACGCTGGCAAAACGCTGGACACCATCAAAAGCCGGGGCCAGTTGGTCTGTGGCGTGAACACCGGTCTGGCAGGCTTCTCTCAGGCCGACAGCAACGGCAACTGGTCTGGTTTGGACGTCGACTACTGCAAGGCCGTGGCCGCTGCGGTGCTGGGCGACGCCAGCAAGGTGAAGTACGTGCCCCTGAACGCCCAGCAGCGCTTCACCGCCCTGCAATCCGGCGAGATCGACATCCTGTCGCGCAACTCCACCAACACCCTGTCGCGCGACGCATCGCTGGGTCTGCATTTTGCAGGCGTGAACTACTACGACGGCCAGGGCTTTATGGTGCCAAAAGGCAAGATCACCAGTGCCAGGCAGCTGCGCGGTGCCACCGTGTGCGTGCAGTCTGGCACCACCACCGAGAAGAACCTGACCGACTTCTCGCGCGCCAACAAGCTCAACATCAAGCCTGTGGTGTTTGAAAAAGTGGAAGCCGCCACCGGCGCCTACTTCTCTGGCCGCTGCCAGGCCTACACCACCGACGCCTCGGGTTTGGCCTCGGTGCGCGCCCGGGAAGCCAAGGATCCGACCGCCCACGTGGTGCTGCCCGACCTGATCTCCAAGGAGCCCCTGGGTCCGGTCGTGCGCCGTGGCGACGACGAGCTGTTTGCCATCGCCAAGTGGGTGCTCAACGGCCTGATCGAAGCCGAAGAGTACGGCATCACCCAGGCCAATGTGGACACCATCAAGAACAACGGCGACCCACAAGTTGGCCGTATGCTGGGCTCCACCGAAGACCTGGGCAAACACCTGGGCTTGGACAAGGAGTGGCTGGCCCGCGCGATCAAGGCGGTGGGCAACTACGGCGAAATCTTTGATCGCAATGTCGGCCCCAAAACTTCCATTAACCTGCCGCGTGGCCGCAACAACCTGTGGACCAAAGGTGGCCTGATGTACGCGCCGCCGCTGCGCTGATCCACCGCCTTACTGTGTGTTAGACCCGGCACAGGGGTCTGCGTGAGCTCTCTCGCAGATGCCTGTGCCTTTTTGTTGCCTGTTATCCCATGATTGAAGCCCGACCAGTCCCTGCGCGCAAGTCGCGTTCCGTGTCCTGGCGCAGCCGGGAAGGCCGCAGCCTGATCTATCAGCTGGTGGCCATCGCTTCTGTGATTGCCCTCATCGCACTGTTGGTGCGCAACACGCTGGCCAATATGAAGGCCCGTGGCATCCAGAGCGGCTACGACTTTTTGAACCAGCCCTTCGGTTTTGACGTCAGTGAAACGCTCATCCCCTACGACATGATGAGCACCTACTGGACCGCCTTTGCCATTGGCATGACCAACACCCTGCGGGTGGCGGTGATTGGCATTGTGCTGGCCACCTTGCTCGGCACACTCATCGGTGTGGGGCGTTTCTCTACCAACTTGGTGTTGCGCAAGATTTGCTACGCCTATGTGGAGTTCTTCCGCAACGTACCGATCTACCTGCAGTTGTTGATTTGGTACTTGGTCTTCACCGAAATGCTGCCCAGCTTCGATGACGCTTGGCAACAAGGCCACTTTTTCCTGAGCAAGAGTGGAGTGTCTTTCCCATGGCCTGTCTGGGAGTTGGGCCACACCTTGGCCATCGTGGGCCTGTTCGCGGGCTTGGCAGCGGGCTGGGTGTTTGCCCGCCGTGCCCGCCGCCACTTCGAACTCACGGGCGAACCCCGCCCTGCGCTGCGGGTGGTGCTGGCTCTGATGCTGACAGGCGCCGTGTTGGGCTGGCTGGTGGGCGGTGCCCCCACCGGCTGGGAACTGCCCGCCAAAGGCGACTTCCAAGTCGAAGGTGGTGCGGCCTTGTCGCCCGAATTCATGGCCTTGCTGCTCGGCTTGGTGTTCTACACCGCAGCCTTTATTGCCGAGGTGGTGCGCTCGGGCATTGCCTCGGTGTCGCTGGGGCAACACGAGGCAGCCGCCTCGCTGGGCCTGAGCAAACACCAGTCCATGCGCTTGGTGGTGCTGCCACAGGCCCTGCGGGTCATCATCCCACCGCTGACCAGTCAGTACCTGAACTTGACCAAGAACTCCTCACTGGCGGTGGCCATTGGCTACCCGGAACTGGTGTCGATCGCCAACACCACACTCAACCAGACCGGCCGCGCGATTGAGGCGCTGTCCATCGTGATGCTGGTGTACCTGACCTTGTCCTTGCTCACCTCCGCACTCATGAACTGGTTCAATGCGTCCGCGGCCATTCAAGAACGTTGAGGAATGACCATGCCAACTTCACAATTTCAACCCATCGATCCCCGCCCGATGCCGGGCCGGCAAACCGGCCTGGTGGGTTGGGCCAAAGCCAATCTGTTTTCCAGCTGGTCCAATTCTTTGGTGACGCTGCTGTTGCTCGCGGTGCTGGGTGCTGGTCTGATCAGCACCTGGGACTGGGCGGTAGCCAAGGCCGTGTTTGGCAGCCAGCTAGAAGCCTGCAACAACGCCCGTGGTGTGGGCGCCTGCTGGGGCGTGATCGCCGAAAAGGGCCGCTTTATTGTCATGGGCCGCTACCCAGACACCGAGCACTGGCGCCCAGTGATCGCCACCGCGCTCATGCTCGGCGTGGTCGCCATGAGCTGCATGCCGCGCTTTTGGAGCGCTGTATTGGTGCCGCTGTGGGCGGGCATGCTGGTGGTGTACTTCACCCTCATGAAGGGCGGCGTCTTGGGTCTCACCGAGGTGCCCACCGACCAATGGGGCGGCTTGCCGCTGACGGTGATGCTGACCGTGATCGGTATGACACTGGCCTTTCCGCTGTCGATTTTTGTGGCCTTGGGGCGGCGCTCGACCATGCCGGCCATCCGCACCATCTGCACCCTGTATGTGGAGCTGATCCGGGGTGTGCCGCTGATCACCGTGCTGTTCATGGCCTCGTTCATGCTGCCGCTGTTCATGCCCGAGGGTGTGAAGATCGACGTGCTGATCCGTGTGGTGGTGGGCATCACCTTGTTTGCCGCGGCCTATATGGCCGAGGTGGTGCGTGGTGGCCTGCAAGCTTTCCCCAACGGCCAGACCGAAGCGGCCGCCACCCTGGGTTTGAACTACTGGCAAACCCAGCGCAAGATTGTGCTGCCCCAGGCCTTGGCCACGGTGGTGCCCTCGCTCATGAACACCTTTATTGGCATGTTCAAGGACACCTCCTTGGTGACCATTGTGTCGCTGTATGAGCTGACCGGTGCGCTGAGCCTGGCCTTGAACTCGGACGCCAATTGGCGCCCGTTCAAGCTCGAAGCCTATCTGTTCATCACCTTGATTTACTTTGTGTTTTGTTTCGCCATGTCGCGCTACAGCCTGTGGGTGGAAGAGCGCACCGCGGTGAGCAAAACAAGATGACCAGAAGTTGAATACCCCCCTGCGCCGCTGCGCGGCTTCCACCCTCGAAGGGGGGACCGCGCCAGTGGACCGGCCTAGCCGGATCCACGGTGCAACTTGATCTGACACCTCTTCGTTCGAGCTGAGATTTCTTTATGAGCAACACTGAAGCATCCACCATCATCGAATTCGACAAAGTCAACAAGTGGTACGCCAGCAATGGTTACCACGTGCTGCGCGACATCAGCCTAAAGTTCCACAAAGGCGAAAAGGTCGTGATTTGTGGCCCCTCGGGCTCGGGCAAATCGACCCTGATCCGCTGCGTCAACGCCCTTGAGGAATACCAAGAAGGCAAGCTCACGGTGGACGGTACCGTGGTCGGCGACGACCTCAAGGGCATCGACCGGGTGCGCCGCGAGGTGGGCATGGTGTTCCAGCAGTTCAACCTGTTTCCCCACCTCACCGTGCTGGAGAACCTGATTCTGTCGCCCACCTGGGTGGCCAAGATGCCGCGCAAAGACGCGATCGACAAAGCCATGACCCAGCTGGAGCGGGTGCGCATCGCCGAACACGCGCAAAAGTACCCCCTGCAGCTCTCTGGCGGTCAACAGCAGCGGGTGGCAATTGCGCGCGCGCTGTGCTTGAAGCCCAAGATCATGTTGTTCGACGAGCCCACCTCGGCGCTTGACCCCGAGATGATCAA
>CAMBOY010000246.1 GCA_945869245.1 Hydrogenophaga intermedia | reverse complement strand
TGTGTTCAGGACGCCAGACGCAGCGGCTCTACATGGGCCATGCCGTGCGAGCGCACACCGGGCAGCGTGGTCCACGCGCTGCGAATGTCGTTCATCAAGCCGTGCACCTCGTCGAGCGCTTGCAGGTCGTCGTTGGCGTTGATGTGCAGCAAACGGCGAGTGACATAGCTGTAGAGCTCATCGAGGTTTTGGGCCAGTTGGTTGCCTTTGTCGAAATCCAGCGCGCTTTGCAGGCCCAGCACAATGCGCCCGGCTTTGGTCAGCGCTTGCGACTTGGCTTCGATGTTGTTGCGCTGGATGTGCCCACGGGCAAACGCCAGACTTTCCAGAAAACCGTCGAACAGCATCAGGATCAGCTGGGCGCTGTCGGCGGTGGCCACCCCGGTGGTGACTTGAACGGCGGCGTAGCTGTCGAGGGCGTTTTTGTGCAGTCGCATGGTGAACTCCGATATGAATCAATCCTTGCCATAGGTATCGGAGCGGCCAGCGGGAACTTTAGCCTCCTGCCGGCGGGGGCGCCGCTGGGGCCGGGGGCGGGGGCGTGGACTCTGGTGTGGGCGCGAGCAGCATGTGCACATAGTCGGTGTCGGTGGGCACACCGGTGCGCTCGTGCAGTTCGTGGCAGGCCAGCTCCAGGGCTTGTTGCAGGCTGGCGTCGTTGGGCGATTGGCCTTGCGCCTGGTCGGCGCCGCACTGGTAGATCGCCTGCAGCTGCGCGCTGGGCAGCCACGAGTCCACTTTGCCGCGCACGGTGTGTATCGTGCGCGGATTTTTGGGTTTACCGGCCACGCCTTTTTTGGCGTCGGCTGCGCCTTCCTCGAACGCCAGCACAATGTGGCGCTGCAGCACCGCCGGGTAGTTGTCGCGTGCGGCCTCGATGTGCTGTGCCGACACCTCGGGCGGGGCCTTGCCACTCATGGCGTCCCAGAGTGGTTTGCCCGAGAGGCCGCCGAACGGCCCAATCTGCGCCGCCGCCTGCTGGCCCTGCCATTGTGTGACGGCCTCTTTGGTCTGCTGCTCGACTTGGTTGAGGCGGCCCACCAGATAAATCAGCAGCAACACCACCACCAGCAGCACAACAGCCACCACCGCCAAGGCCAGCAGATTAAAGCCGGTTGACATGGCGTTCAGTGCGCCTCAGAGGGGGATGGGTTGTCGCCGTCGCTGGGCGGCGCGTGCAAACCCAGGCCAATTTCTTCGCGCAGAAACTGCAGCACGGGCAAGGTGTCGGTGAGTTTGAGCTCCTCAATGAACAACCGGTCGGCCAGTCCTTGCATGGAGCCAATCGCTTGGGCGGCGTCGATTTGCATGCGCTGGTAGAGCGCGCCCAGGGAAAACGCTTCGCTCGCGAACTCGGGTGGCAGGTAGACACACACTTTTTCGCCCCGGCTGGTTTTGATGTAGCGAAAACACGAGGCTTCGGGCGGTTCTGGGCGCGGCTGGCCGCGCGCCACCGACAGGGCCACTTGCTCGAGGTAGGCGGCGGTGAGTTCGGCGCCGGCGATGAAACTCTTGTCCAGATGGCTGCGGCACAACAGCGCCATGCGCACACGCACGCTCCTGGCGTCGCGGGTGTCTTGCGTCAGAGAAACCACCTTCTCGTACGCTGCCGCCGCCAACACCTTTTCATCGGGCTGAAACTTCTTGAAGATCGATAACACCCGTGTTCATCCGGTGAGTGGTGAGACCCCGTTTCACACTTGCAGTGTGGTCCTGAGCTTCTTGACGGTGGCGCTGAGCAATTGGCTGACCCGGGACTCGCTGACGCCCAGGATTTCGCCGATTTCCTTCAGATTGAGCTCTTCCACGTAGTATAGGGACACGATGAGCTTCTCTCTATCGGGTAGTCCCTCGATGGCTGCGGTGACTGCGTCCATGAAGTCGGCGTGTTCGACCAAGGCTTGGGGCTGCTGCGACGCGTCGTCGGCCAAGGCCATGACCTCGTCTTCCATGTCTTCGATCGAGTGGGTTTCCGAGCGGTGCGCTTGGCCGCGTTCGTGGTGCAAGGCGTCGAGCGACAGGCCCATGAATTCGGCCACTTCGCTCTGCGTCGGGTGGCGCCCGAGCTCGGCGGCGAGCTGGTGCTGGGCTTCGCTTTCGCTGCGGTTGAACGACACCGCCGAGCGCGGCAGGTAGGACAAGCGGCGCACTTCGTCGAGCATGGCGCCGCGCACCCGGCGCAGGGCGTAGTTCTCGAACGCGTGGCCCAGGGTCGGGTCGTACGAGCGCGCAGCCTCGATCAGTCCAAGCATGCCGACCTGAATCAGCTCGTCGAGGTCCATAAAGGGCGGAATGCGCGCCTTGAGGTGGATCGCCACCCGCTTGACCATGGGCATGTGCGAGAGCACCAGCTGCTCTTGCCGGGTTTCGCTGGCTTCGTAGAGTTCCAGTGCGGCGGCCATGGTGTCACCTGTGGGCAGTGGGGGTTTGCAGCATGCGCTGCATAAAGAACTGCAGCCGGCCGTTGGGCTGCTCGATGGGAGGCAGATCTTCGACCGATTGCGCCAGCCGGCGGAAATCCGCCGCGCCTTTGCTGCCAGGCGCAAAGTCGAGCACGGTTTTGTACTTGCGCTGGGCAGCCAGCATCAGTTCGTCGCTTTCAATACTGCCCAAATGGCGCACCGACTGGCCAAGGAAGCGGGTGCAGACGTCGTTCATGCGGCCAAACAGTTGTTTGCCTTCCAGCGGGCTGTCGACCATATTGGGGATCAGGTAGACCTCGTCGAGTTCTTCTTCGAGTGTCATCACCTTGATCAGACCATAGGCGTCGGCGATCGACGAGGGCTGGTCGCACAGCACCACCAAGCGGCGCTGGCAAGCGGCCATAAAGGCCAGCACCGGCGGTGAAATACCAGCGGCCACATCAACAATCAGGTAGTCGAGCGGCTCTTCGAGATCGTCAAAGGCGTGCACGATGGCGCCGATTTGCGCCATGTCGAGCGCAGCGGCCTCGCGCAGGCCCGACACGCCAGGCACCAAGGACACGCCTTGCGGCGTGAGCACGGCCACTTCTTGCAGGGTTTTTTCGCCGCGCAGCACATGGCCAATGTTCCACGGGGTTTTCACACCCAGTGAAATCTGTGCATTGGCCATGCCCAGGTCGGCGTCGAGCAGCATGACCTTGCGCCCGCGCAAAGCCAGGGCGACGGCCAGGTTGACCGACACCGTGGTTTTGCCCACCCCGCCCTTGCCGCTGGCAATGCCGATGACTTTGGGACTGCTGTGTTGTGTTTTCATGGTTGCTCTCGGGTAGCGGCAATGGATGCGTCAGGCGGCAACCCATTGGGGTCGCGGCCGTGATCGGGGCGCGGTGGGGCCGCTCGGGTCGTCTCGTCGTCGACCGGGTCCTTGTAAATTGAGCACGATGGCCGGTGGCGGCGTTCGTGGGGGCGCTCCCAGGCGGTTCTGCGCCGCACCCGCTGGGTGCAGTGGCGCGCTGGCGACGGCGCGTGGTGGCCTAATCACCGGGCCAAGCGTTGCACGGGCATCGGGCAGGGGTGTCTGGGGCCGTGTGGCGTCGGGCGGCGCGGCCGCGAACACCCGCGTAGGTGCCAGGGCGCGGTCGAGCAGCGCATCCGGTCGCCAGCGCTGCAGCGCTGCGGTGGCGTGTGGGCTGTCGGCCATGGCGCTGATCGGCATTCGGTGGTTGCACAGCTGCTGCACCAGCCCCCAGGGCTGTTCGCTTTCGTCGAGTTTGGACACCAGTAGGCTGTGCCAAGGCACACGCGCTTCGTGCAAGAAGCGGCGCACGGTCGCTGGTGAGGCGTCGGCTGGCAGCACACAATGCAGCGCCACACCAGGTAGCCGATCCTGCAGGGTCTGCGCGTGGCCCACGGGCTCGCTGCCCGGGGTGTCGATCAGCACCAAGGTGCGTTCCCCCAGCTCGTCGAGCAAGGTGTGTAGGGTTTCGGGACTGCTGGCCCGGTAGGCGCTTACACCCACTTGGGCGGCCAGCATCTGGGTTTGGCTCCAGGCGCCAGGGCGCTGGTCGCAATAGGCAATGAGCACCAAGGACTCGCTGCTGGCGTGGTGCTGGGTGGCTTGCTGCAGCCAGCGCGCCGCCATCAGCGATTTGCCCGCGCCGCTGGGGCCACACAAGGCGTGCAGGCCCGTCATGGGCAAGGCCAAGGCCTCGGCTTGCAGTCCGGCGCTCAGTGCGGCGTGCACGCGCTGCACGCCGTCGGCCAGGTCGCTGGCCGACGTGGCGGTGTCCAGCAGCAGGGCGCGCAGGCCAGCGGGTGCGCCGGCTTGTTCGAGCGCTTGCATCAAGGGCTCGGCCACGGGGTGACCAAGCGCACCGGCTTGCAGCTGGTGCAGCTGCAGCGAGGCGACAAATTCTTGCCGCAGGGCGGCGATCTCGGCCCGCACCAGGTCCACCAGCTCACGGCCGCGCGCGGCCTCCACAGGCGTGTTGGCTTCTGGCGCCACGGGGCTGGGGCTGGCCGCTGTAGCGGCTGGCGAGCGGTGCGCCGCTGGTGGCGCCGCAGTTTCAACCTCGGGCGCCGGCGTGTGGCGCTTGGTGGCCGGGCGCCGACGTGGGCGGCTGACCGTGCTGACCGCGACCACGGGTGTGGCGGCGGCTGGTGCCATGGGGGTTGCCACGGCTTGCGCCACCGGTGCTGCCAGGGTGTCAACCACCGGTGGCGCGCTGGCGATCACCGCATCGGCGGGTGG
>CAMBOY010000245.1 GCA_945869245.1 Hydrogenophaga intermedia | reverse complement strand
ACAGCGGCGTTGGTGGTCGTGCCGCTGAGCGTCACATTGCCCTGTTCGGCGGCGTTGATGTAGCCGCCCGGGCTGGCCACAGAGCCGTCGAACACTTGGATATCCACCGTGGGACCGACGATGTTCACCGGCAGGTTGCCGGTTTGTGTGTTGCCCGCGGGATCGGTGATCTTGACGGGCAGACCCACACCGTTTGTGCCTTGAGGTCCATTGGGCAAAGCGGGCGCGGCCGCAGGGTAAGGCGCGGACCACGTGCCGTCTGGGTTGACGTTGGCGGTGACGGTGGTGCCGTCGGGCAGGGTGATTTCCACTTTGCCGCCCGGTTCACCGGTGCCGCTGAAGGTGGGGCGGTTGTTGGCGGTGGTGCCGTCGCCTTTGGTGTCGGTGTCGGAGGCTGGGTCGATCCTTGCAGTCCAGTCGTTGTTGCCGGTGGGCGCGTTGGGATCGGTCGGATCGCTCGGGTCGATGGGGTTGCTGTCGATCACCGTATCTTTGGTGCTGGTCTGGGTATCAGGCCGCGAGGTGATGGCGATGCCTTCGACCGTGGTTGCCACGGTGGCGCTGGCGGTCAAGGCGCCTTGCGGCAGGCTGCTGAGGTCGGCCGTGGTGGACCAAGTGCCATTGGCTTGCACGATGGCGGTAGCGGTGATGGGCGTGCCGCTGGGGCCGCTGACCACAATCGTGACCACGCTGCCCTCTGGCGCGTTGGTGGAGGTACCGCTCAAGGTGACGCTGGTTTGCTCCAGCCCGGTGATGAAATTGGCCGGGCTGGCCACAGAGCCGTCGAACACTTGGATATCCACCGTGGGACCGACGATGGTCACCGGCAGGTTGCCGGTTTGTGTGTTGCCCGCGGAATCGGTGATCTTGACCGGCAGACCCACACCGTTTGTGCCTTGAGGTCCATTGGGCAAAGCGGGCGCAGCCGCTGGGTAAGGCGCGGACCACGTGCCGTCGGGATTGACGGTGGCGCTGATCACGGTGCCGTTGGGCAAGGTGATTTCCACTTTGCCGCCAGGTTCACCGGTGCCGCTCAAGGTGGGGCGGTTGTTGGCGGTGCTGCCGTCGCCTTTGGTGCCGGTGTCCGAGGCTGGGTCCAGCCCTGCTGTCCAGTCGGCCTGGCCTGCTGGCCGATTGGGGTCGACGTTGGGATCGATCGGGTTCGGATCGATATAGGTGTCTTTGGTAGCGCCTTTGCTGGCTTCGCTGGACTTGGCGCCAGCGGTGTCGGTGGCCACCGCTTTGGCAGTAAGGGCGCCCTGAGGCGCGGCACTCACGTCCACCGTGGTGCTCCAAGTGCCGTCGGCATTGACTGGTACGGTTTTGCGAGCGACGTCTTGGCCGTCTTTGTCGGTGATCACCACCTCGATGGTGCCGCCTGCGGCGTTGCTGGCGGTGCCTGAAACTGGCACGGTGGCTTGCTCATTGGCACCCACTTGCCCGTTGTCGTCAAAGACCGCAATTTGAACCGTCGGTGTGGTGGGCGTGGTGCCACCTGCGCCGCCGCCGCCACCACCAGCGCCAGCAGCGGCAGCAGCAGCCACGCCGCCCAACAGCAGGGGATTCAACGCGAACACACCCACAGCCGCACCAGCTTCAGTCACTGCAGCGGGTGGGATCGCTGCGACCGCTGCGGGCACCGGGATAGGCCCAACTTGTCCACCAAGCACTTGGGTGATGGTGGCGCCATCGGCCAGTTTGTCGATGGCGTGGATGTCGCGCGCGGTGTCGGGACTGAATGGATAGTGCTGACCGTTCTCGGCCTGACCCACCACCACCGCGTTCTCGACGCCGAAATAGTTCTCGATGATCAGGTCGGGCCGGTCGGGATGGTTTTGCTCCAAGCTGATGTGCAGGTCTTTGCCTTTGCGGCGCACTTGGATCTGTTGGGGTGCAAAACCGGTGGCGGCTTCGGTGAGCTGATACAGCGCGCCACTTTTGGCGGTTAGTTTGAGCGGGCCTTGGGCGGATGTGCGGGCTGCGTTGAGCGAGACCACGGCGGTCGGCTCATTGGCCACTTCAACGGCGATGGTGTAGATCTTGTTGGTCATATAAATACCCTTGTACTGGTGTACCGACTGGATAAAAAAGTGGGCAAAGTGGCGTTTTAGTCTTGGATGCCGCGCACCAACACTTCCACTCGGCGATTGGGTTGGTTGCAGCCCAGCATTTCCGCGCGGCTCAGTCGCTTGCTGGCGCAGTCGAAGACGACCAGTTGGCTGTCGCCCATGCCTTTGGCCGTGACGCGCTCGGCCGGCAGGCCGGCGGCCACCAGAATGTTGCGCACGGTCTCAGCCCGGTTTTGCGACAGGCGCAGGTTGAGGTCTTTGGCGCCCATGGGATCGGTGTGGCCGATCACTTGCACCGCTTCGATGCTGGCGTGTTCCTGGCGAATCTTGCGGGCCAGCCGAATGATTTCGGTCTCGCCGGTGCTCAAGAGGTCTTGCACATCGGATTTGCCAAACTGGAACAACAGCTCGGATGCGAGGTTGTAGCGGGTTTCTTGCGGCTTGCAGTCTTTGGCCGCCGGCACCCGCGAGACTGCGTGGTTCTGTCGCTGCAGTTGCCCGATTTCGGGTGGCAGCGCGTTGGCCGCTAGGGTGCGCAGTGGCGGATTGACACGTGGGTCGTTGACCGCGACGTAGGCGGTTTGCTGTGGCTTGACTTGTACCGTCAGGCTCGGTGGCTTGGCGGGGTCGATGCCCGCTGTGGCACGGGATTGCAATTCGATTTGGTGGCTGCCTGCGCACACCACCACTTCTGCGTAAGCACCCGGCAGCACGGCGCTGTGAAAGCGCCCGTTGACAAACACGTCGGCTGGTGTGGCGGTGGGTTGTACCGGGCCTGGGCGCAAAAACACAATACGGGCCTGGTGATTGCCTGGATTGGCTTGGCTCAGCGGCGTGGCCTGAAAGGTTTGCCAAGAAATACGGCTGCTGGGTTCCACCGCAGCCGTTTCGCTTTTGGCAATCGCAGGTGTTTCGCTTTTTGCCACCGCAGCGGCGGGGGCTGTGGTGTCATTGGCATAGGCCGGATTCCAAGCGATGGCCGCGGCCGCCACCCAAGCGAGATGTTGTTTGATCATGGCTTCACCCTTTGTAAAACAGGCCGTTGAACAAAAATCCAATGTCCACAGGATACGTGGCACTTGTTCAGGCGATGTCGAATGATAGCGATCTAAATGCTTGATTTTGTGATGTTTCTTACATCAACGTGTAAAACAGTTCGTTTATTATGATAAATTAATATCAAAGGTATTAGTTTGTCATTTTTTATATTTTGGTTCAATCAATTACCCGATAAATGGCTTTGCTGCAAACGGTGGTAATAGCCTTTGCGATTGAGCAAGGATTGGTGGCTTCCCATTTCGGCGACGGTGCCGTTGTCGAGCACCACAATTCGGTCGGCATGCTCAATGGTGGAGAGGCGGTGGGCAATCACCAAGGTGGTTCTGCCGACCATCAAACGCGCCAGCGCTTCTTGCACCAAACGCTCCGATTCGTTGTCCAGAGCCGATGTGGCTTCATCCAGAATCAGAATCGGAGCGTTTTTGTACACCGCGCGTGCAATGGCCAAGCGCTGACGCTGGCCACCCGACAGCTCGGTCGCGTTGTGTCCAACTCGGCTGTGCATGCCGTGCGGCAGCCCTTGCACCAAGTCCCACAGTTTGGCAGCCTGCAGCGCTTGGGCGACGCGGTCGCCATCGGGGTGCTCGTCCCCAAGCGCCACATTGGCCGCCAGGGTGTCGTTGAGCATGACCACGTCTTGGCTCACCATGGCCATTTGCCGGCGCAGCGCCGCCGTGTCCCAGTGGGTCGTTGCGACACCGTCGATCAGCACAGCGCCGGCGCTGCACTCCACAAAGCGTGGCAACAGGTTGACCAACGTGGTTTTGCCAGAGCCCGATGAGCCCACCAAGGCCACGGTTTCTCCGGGTGCCACCTCCAAGGAGATGCCACGCAGCGCAGCGCGCTCGTCCCCCTCGCCGCTGTATTGCACCCATACATCGCGCCACTCGATGGCGCCTTGTACCCGTTCGGCGCTGTGGTCGCCGCTGCTTTGGTCTGGTGTGTGTTCAATCAGTTCCAGGGCGCGCTCCAGTGCAGCCAAGCCGCGGGTGATGGGGGCGGCGACTTGTGCCAGATTGCGGATTGGCGCAATCAGCATCAGCATGGCGGTGACAAACGCCACAAAGTTGCCTACGGTGGTGCCGCTGACTTGGCTTTGCCACAACGCGACGGTGATCACACCAGACAGCGCCATGGCCGCCAAGATTTGGGTCAGCGGAGTCATAGCCGCTTGCGCCACGGTGGACTTCATGGCGAGGCGCCGCAGGCTCTGGCTCAAACGCTCGAACCGTGTCGCTTGCGGCGCCTGGGCGCCGTGTAACCGCAGCATGCGGTGCGCCAAGGCGTTTTCTTCCACCACATAGGCCAGTTCGTCGGTCGCGCTTTGGGTGTCGCGGGTGATGCCGTACAAGCGTTTGGAGAGCACCCGCATGACCACGGTCAAGCCGGGGAACAGCAGCAACACAATCAGGGTGAGTTGCCAGTTCAGCCAAAACAGATAGCCCAGCAAAGCGAGCATGGTCAGCCCGTCTTTGGCCAGCGAAAGCAGCGCGTTGACTAGGGTGGCCGCGCCGTTTTGCACCTCATAGACCAAGGTGTTGGAGAGTTTGCTGGCGCTTTGCTC
>CAMBOY010000244.1 GCA_945869245.1 Hydrogenophaga intermedia | reverse complement strand
GAGCCGCCCGGCTTCGACCACCGTGGGTCCGCTGTAGGTGCTGGTGCCCCACAGCACCAGCTCGCCGCTGCCCGCTTTGGTCAGGCCGCTGGCGCTGTCGATGCCCCGAATCACCCCGCTGTAGCTCACGCTGCGGCCAGTTGCCACCTCGATGCGGCCACTGCCTTGCACCTCAATGCCGCGCGCGGTGGTGAGCGTGAGGCTCTCGGTGATGCGCAGGGTGGCGCCGTTGTGGATGACCACCCGATCGACCATGGCGGCGGTCGATCCGAGCTGGCTGTCGGCGCTCACCGACAGGGTGCCGCCCTGCACAATGGTTCGACCGGTGTGCGTGTTGTTGCCCGACAGCACCAATTCGCCGCTGCCGGTTTTGACAAAGTCGCCGCTGCCGCTGAAGCCACCGCGAAAGGTGAGGGACGCGCCTTCTGCGACCTCAACTGCACCCAGCAGCGGGTTGAGGGCCGCAATCGTCAGGGTGTTGCCTGCGCCGTCGCGGATTTGCGCGCCGTTGGTGTCGATTTGACCCAAGGTCACACCCCGGCCCACGTCGGCCGCGAGCGCCTGCACCGCGTACACCAGACGGCCTGCGGCCAGGTCGGAGCGCTCGGCGTCGAACACAGCGTTGCGGTCCACGCCCGCGATGGTCACGAACAGGGTGCTGCTGGCGGCCCCGGCGCTGGCCGCCACGCTCTCGGAGAGCTGTACGGTCATCCGCAAGGTTTGGCCGTCGTACGCGATGCGCGTGGAGCTGGCACTCGGCGGTGTGCTGTCGAACACCAGCCCGAGTTCGTCGAGCAACTCGCTGGAGAACACCGAGCGGGCTTGCACAGCACCGAGTTGGATTTCCAGCTCGGCGTCGCCGCCCGCTTCTGAGTCGCCTGTGCTGTCGCTCGACGCGGCCACATCCTGCCCGGTCAGCCCTTGCAAGGCGAGAAGAAATACGCTGTCGTCGCCCAGCGCTCCCACATCGCAGCCATAGAGCAGCACGTCGGCGCCTGGCGCAAACGCGGCGCGCCAGCCCTGCACGTCGGCCGAGCGCGCTTGCAGGGCGTCCGCGTCCAGTACCGTGCTGCCAAACACCAGTGCCTCAGACTGCCCGTGGCTCACCAGGTGCAGCTCGACCAAGTCGCGGTAGCCTGCCAGCACCGCGCTGATGGCCGAGACCGGATCGCCCGACTCGGGTAAGACCTGCACATCCGCGTCGGGGTGTGCTTGTTGCAGCTGTTCGCGCAAATCGGCCAGTTCGGCGCTCAGCACCATCAGCCGTCCGGCGGGTGCCGCTTGGCGTTCGGTCTCGGCGTGTTCTTGCTGCAGTCGGTCGCTGGACGCAGCCACCGCCCCGGCATGCAGCACATCGTCGATGCTGGGCAGGGGCAGCCGCACGCCGTCGTTGGACCGGTTGCGCTGCTCCAGCGTGCGGTCCACGCTGTCGACCGCCGCCCCATCGAACATCATGCGCTGCTCCAGCGCAAACAGTTCGCCCTGGCCGCGCTTGAGCTTGCGGCGTTGCGGCGTTGGTGCGCTATCGGCTGGAGCTGGTGCAGCGGAAGAGGCGGTGTTGTTCTTGTTGGTCGTCATGGCTGGAATGCGGTAGGCAAGACAAAAATGGGGGCGGATTAGAGCGCTTAGGGTTGCAGGCGGCTGGTGTCGACGCTGCCGCTCATGCCGGCCTTGAGGCCCGCAATCGGTCGCTGGATGCGCACAGTCACTTTCACCGACTGGCTCACGGGGTCAACCTTGTCGGCCACCCGGGCAATCACCGCAGCTTGTTTGGCTTTGAGTTCATCGACCTGCAACACCAGATCGGCACCCACGCGCAGTTGGCGCACCCACGCCGAGGGCGCCAGGAATTCGGCTTCGAATGTGCTGGTGTCGGCCAGCTCCAGCAGCACCTGTCCTGCCTGGGCGTATTGGCCCACGCGCGAGCGCACTTCGGTCACCACACCGGCGTGTGGCGCATGCACCGTGCATTTGCGCAGTTGCGACTGCAGCACCTCGGCTTCCGCGCGCAGTCGCTTGGTGCTGAACTGGGCCTGCTCCCATTCCAATTGGCCAGACGAGTTCAGTTCAAACAAGCGCCGCTGGACCTGCTCTTGCTGTTCGGCGGCTTGGATCTCGACTGCGGTTTTTTTGAGTTGTGCCTCAAACGTGTTGCAGTCCAGGGCCAACAACACGTCGCCGCGCTGCACCCGCTGACCTTCAGATTTGAATACGGTCAAGGTGCCTGGCACTTCGGTGCTCAGCAGGGTCAGCCGCACCGGCTTGATTTGGGCGCGAATCTCGCGCCGCTCAATGCCCGAGGTGCTACCCGCTGTTGGGCTGGTCTGCGCCATCGCCGCCGCGCTGGCCATTGCGGCAGCACAGACCAGCAAGCCTCGCACCACGGCGCGGGGCCGCACCAGGGCGTTGCGGCGCGGCCGAGCGGCTGGTGCGGTGCGGTGAGCGAGCGTCCAAGCAATACCCAATCCTAAACTGATAAAACTGATAAAAATCGTCAACAGCAGCATGGCAACCCTTTCTGATGTGTATTGCTTTTTCAGGATTTCGACTTGCCAGTCATTCAAAAAATGCGTAATTGCGTTGTATTTCGCGTTCGATTTCGTGTTCTTTTGAATTCATTGTTTGAATTGGCTTGATTAAAATAACAGGTGCAATTGCTTGTAATCGATTTTAATTGAATAAAGGGAAAGTGGCGGCATTGATTGGCTTTTGCGTGTGCCTTGGCGGGCTTTTTATGGGTGCGGCTCAGGCGTGTTCTAAAAATTCTTTACTGTTTGCCAGGGGCTTCACAAACTGGCATGCTTAACGTTTACTTTGTTCATTGTGCGAAGGAGACTCCGATGCATCCACACGACAAGCTCGACGAGGCCCGCAGCCTGCTCAATCTCAGTGGGACCGAGCAGCCCAACCGCCGGGCGGCCATGAAGGCCGCCCTGGGTGTGGGGTACGCCATGGCGGCCGCTCCCGTGGTGGCGCAAACCGCCATCAAAACCCCGGCCGATGGACTGACCGTTGGCGAGGTCATGATCGATGTCGGTGGTTTTTCGATGCCGGCCTACCGGGCGGCGCCAGCCGGTAAAACCGGCTTGCCGGTGGTGCTTGTGCTGAGCGAAATTTTTGGGGTGCACGAATACATCGCCGACACCGCGCGCCGTTTTGCCCGGGCCGGTTATTTGGCCATCGCGCCCGAATTGTTCGTCCGCCAAGGCGACGCCCAGAGCTATGGCGAAATGGCCAAACTGATGGCGGAAATCATCAACAAAGTGCCCGACGCCCAGGTCATGGGCGATTTGGACGCGGCGGTGCAATGGGCTGGCGCCCATGGCGGCGACACCCGCAAGCTGGCGGTCACCGGGTTTTGCTGGGGTGGGCGCCAGACGTGGCTCTATGCGGCCCACAATCCGGCCGTCAAGGCGGGCGTGGCCTGGTACGGCCGCCTAGTGGGTCAGGCCAGCGAGCTGCAGCCACGCCACCCCGTGGACGTGGGCGCGCGTCTGCACGGCCCGGTGCTCGGTTTGTACGGTGCAGCCGACACCGGCATACCGCTTGACACGGTTGATAAGATGAAAGGTGTGCTGGCCGGTGGCAACGCCGCGGCCAAAGCCTCGCAGTTTGTGGTGTACCCCGACGCACCCCACGCCTTTCACGCCGACTACCGCCCGAGCTTTCGCCAGGGCCCGGCCGAAGACGGCTGGAAACGCTGCCTGGCCTGGTTTGCCCAGCACGGTGTGGCGTAAGGGCGGCTCGGCCGCCAAGTCCCAAGGGCCTGCGGGCCCTTTTTTTGTGGAGTGGTTGGAATGACCTTGTTGGCGATTCTGGTGGGCACGGTGGCCGCTGGTGTGGGCAGTGTGTGGCTGGCGGCGCTGTTGGCCTTTGCCATGCTGGCGCGATTCACCCAGCACATGCTCAGCTTAGCGGCCGGTGCCTTGCTGGCCACCGCGTTTATGCACCTGCTGCCCGAGGCGTTCAACAGCGAGGCCGGCGCCAACGAACTGTTCGCGCTGCTGTTGGCGGGCTTGATCTTCTTTTTCCTGCTCGACAAAGCCGAACTGTGGCACCACGGGCACGAGCACCACCATGGCGAGCTGGAGGCTGGCGCCGCACACGACCATGGGCACCACGCACACGGTCATCGCGACGAGCACCATCACGGTCCGCGCGCCGGCGGCTGGGCGGTGCTGGCGGGCGACAGCGTGCACGCGTTTGGCGACGGCATTCTGATCGCTTCGGCGTTTGTGGCCGATATGCGGCTCGGGGTGGTGGCCACGCTGGCGGTGTTGGCGCATGAGGTGCCGCACCACATGGGCGACTTGGTGGTGCTGCGCCACACCACAGGATCGCAGCGCGCGGCGCTCATCAAAGTGTCGCTGGCCGGCACCGTGACCGCGCTCGGTGGTTTGGTGGGTTATGTGCTGGTGCGCGAACTGCAGGACTATCTGCCGTATTTTCTGGTCGCGGCTTCCAGCAGCTTTGTGTATGTCGCCTTGGCCGATTTGATTCCGCAGTTGCAAAAGCGGTTGGGCCCGAGCGAGACAGCGGCGCAGATCGCGTGGTTGTTGGTGGGCATTGGCTTGGTGACTGTGGTCAGTGGGCTGGCGCACAGCCATTGAACTGTTGCCCCCACGCTGCGCCGCTGCGCGGCTCGCTGCCCCCCGAGGGGGTGCGTTTCAGGCTTGGGGCGGCCCGGCGCCTGAAACTGTTCACCCCCACGCTGCGCCGCTGCGCGGCTT
>CAMBOY010000243.1 GCA_945869245.1 Hydrogenophaga intermedia | reverse complement strand
GCCGGCGAGGTGTACCAGAACGTCCAGGTACTCGGTGACCTGAGCATTGGGGAGTTCACCCGCCTGATGGTGTCCATGACGGCATGGGTTGCACCCGAACAGGGCTGTGTCTATTGCCATGCGGGCGGTAATTTTGCCGACGACAGCCTCTACACCAAGGTGGTCGCTCGCAAGATGGTGCAGATGACGCAGACCATCAACAGCAAGTGGCAGAGCCACGTTGGCCAGACTGGCGTCACCTGCCACACCTGCCACCGGGGTGAACCGGTGCCGTCCTTCGTCTGGTTCAAGCCAGGAGACCGCAAGTACACCGAGAACTCGATCATGGGCGACCTCGCTGGGCAGAACTTGGCGTCCAAGTCCGTGGGGCTGTCGTCCTTGCCGTTCGACCCGCTCACACCCTATCTGCTGGAAGACAAGCCGATCCGTGTCAACGGCAACGAGGCGCTCAAGTTCACCGGCGCAGCCGCGAACAACACCAGCACGAAGCAAGCCGAGCACACCTATGGGCTGATGATGCACATGTCGCAGAGCCTGGGCGCCAACTGCACCACCTGCCACAACACCCGAAACTTCCAGGAGTGGACCAACGGGCCGCCGCAGCGCGTGACGGCGTGGCACGGCATCCGGATGGCGCGCGAGCTCAACAACACGTTCATGCTGCCCTTGACCGACACCTTCCCAGACAACCGCAAGGGCGTGCACGGCGACGTGGCCAAAGTGAATTGCGCCACCTGCCATCAGGGTGTGCAAAAGCCGCTATATGGGGCCTCGATAATCAAGGAATACCCCGAGCTGGCCACGCTCAACACAGCCTTTACCAAGGCCGCTGCCATCGTCGCGCCCACCGACGCACCCGAAAGCGCGATGGGGCTGCCGGGCAAGGTGCTGTTTGAGGTCGGACAGGACGGTCTGACCGACGCCGCACGTCAGGTGATCGCTGACGCGGCCCAACTGCTTACGGCCCAGGCAGGCACCAAGGTCAGTCTTTCCGGCTTTGCCGATAAAACCGGCAACCCTGAAAAGAACCTGGAGCTGGCCAAGCAGCGGGCACTTGCCGTGCGTGACGCGCTCAAGGCCGCTGGTGTGGCCGAAGACCGCATCGAGCTCAAGAAGCCCGAGTTCGTGGTGGGTGGCGTGGACGCGAACGCCCGCCGCGTTGAAATCCATGCGGTGACACCTTGATGCTTCATATTGCCGTGGCTGCGGTCTTACAGCTTGCGGGCTTGAAGGAAGACAGGTTGTTCCGCCTGCCTGCCGAGCTCGTGAGCTGAGGCACCATCACATGGGCACCGCCAACCCGGACCTCATCACGCTCTCTGGCGTGGTGGCGGTGGTGCTGGTGAACACGCTGCGCGAACACCAGGCCTGGGCTTGGATGCGCTTGGTACAAGGCCCGGGCGGGCTGAAGGACACACCGGGCCTGATCTTTGCCAAGGTGATGGGGAGCGGCCACGAGGGTGGTTTCGGCCTTCGCCCAAGCGCCAGTCACCAAGGCCTCATCACCATCTTCGACCATGCCGACCAGGCTCGCGCATTCCTGAAAGGACCGGTGGTCCATGCTTACCGGGTGCGCGCTGCGGACATCTGGACCGGCTTGCTGGAAGTGGTCTCGGCCCGCGGCCTATGGGACGGTCAGGCCTGGGGCATCACCCCGGATACCCAGCTCGGCGCCTATGGCTGCGCCGCCAATGACGCGCAGGCGCCGCAGCCGCTGGCAGCCCTCACGCGCGCCAGCATCCGACCCGCCAAGGCCATGGCTTTCTGGCGCAACGCGCCAGCCGCTCAACAGGCCATGCAGCACGCCAAGGGCTGCTCCCTGGCCATGGGCCTGGGCGAGGCGCCGCTGATCCGGCAATGCACATTCAGCCTGTGGGACGACACATCGTCGATGATGGCGTACGCCCACCAGGGCGCACACCAGGCCGCCATCGAGGCCGCTTACCGCCACAACTATTTCTCCGAATCCCTATTCGTGCGCATGCGTGTGCTGCAGCAAGAGGGCCTGTGGCCGTCGCCTGCTTCACGGGCGGTCAGTCCCACCGAAGTTCCGCCCCTGAGCCGAATCCCGGGAAAAACACCATGACACAACACCGCGTGATCGTGGTCGGAGCGGGCATGGGCGGGCTGGTGTCGGCTCTGCAACTCGCCCACCAGGGACTGGACGTGACGGTGGTGGATGCAGCCGATGCGCCGGGCGGCAAGCTGCGCCAGTTGCAGGTAGGTGGTGCGGCCATCGACAGCGGGCCCACCGTGTTCACCATGCGCTGGGTGTTCGACCAGGTGCTCGCCTCGGTCGGCACCACCTTGGAAGCCGAGCTGACTCTGCACCCGCTGGAAGTGCTGGCCCGCCATTGGTGGAGCGATGGCTCCGCGCTCGATCTCTACGCCGACCCGGCGCGGTCCTTTGACGCCGTGGCCAACTTCGCCGGACTGGAGGAAGCGCAGCGCTTTCGCGCCTTCTGTGCGGAGGCCGCCGGCGTCTACCGCACGCTGGAGCCGCACTACATCAGAGGCCCGGCGCCACACCTCTGGGGCTTGACCCGCGCGCTGGGCCCGAGCGGCCTGAGCACGCTCGCCAAACTCGGGCCCATGCGCAGCCTGTGGCATACGCTGGGGCGTCATTTTCGCGATCCGCGCATGCGCCAGCTGTTTGCCCGCTACGCCACCTACACCGGCTCTTCCCCCTGGCAAGCACCGGCCACGCTGATGCTGATCGCCCAGGTCGAGCTCGACGGTGTCTGGACCATCGAGGGCGGCATGCACGCGCTGGCGCGCTGCCTGGAACGCCTGGCCATGGCGCGCGGTGCCCGCTTTCGCTACGGCACGGCCTGCGAAGCCATTGAGCTAGACAACGGCAAGGCGGTGGGCATCAGGCTGGTGGGCGGTGAGCAGCTGCGCGCCGACGCCGTCGTCTTCAACGGCGACACGGCCGCGCTGCGGCAGGGACTGCTCGGCTCCGACGCGAAAAGCGCAGTCCCTGCGCACGCCCCGCCCCGCTCGCTCTCGGCCCTCACTTGGTCGATCCTCGCGCCCACGCAAGGCTTGGCGCTGGATCGGCACAACGTGTTTTTCCAGCACGACTACGCCAGCGAGTTCACCGACATCTTTCACCATGCGCGCCTACCGCAGACACCCACGGTGTATGTTTGTGCCCAGGACCGTGACACCGGCCACACGCCCACCGGCCCGGAGCGGCTGCTGTGCCTGGTCAACGCACCTGCCAACGGCGACGGCCACAGCGAGAACGAAACACTCTCCACCCAGGACATCGAGTCATGCGAGACCACCAGCTTCAACCTGTTGCGCCAGTGTGGCCTGACGATCGTCCCCAACGCAGCGAAGAAGATTCTGACCACACCCACCGACTTTCACCACCTCTTTCCCGCGACGGGCGGGGCGCTGTACGGACAGGCCAGCCACGGGTGGATGTCGGCATTCTCCCGCTCGGGGGCGAACAGCGCGGTGCCGGGGCTGTTCCTGGCGGGGGGCAGCGTGCACCCGGGGCCGGGGGTGCCGATGGCAGCCCTGTCGGGCCAGTTGGCGGCCGCGGCCGTGATGGCGAGCCCCGGTTTGACCAGACGGTCACACACGGCGGCTACCTCTGGTGGTACGTCGACGCGCTCAGCGACGACGGTCAACACGGCCTGACCATCATCGCCTTTGTCGGCAGTGTCTTTTCGCCCTACTACGCCTGGGCGCGCAACCGAGCACCTGACGGACGGGTCGACCCCGAGGAACACTGCGCCCTGAACGTGGCGCTGTACGGCCAGGGCGGCTCGTACTGGTCCATGACCGAACGTGGCCGCAGCGCCATCCACCGCAGCCCGAGCGAGTACCGCATTGGCCGCAGCCGCATGGCCTGGGAGGCGGGTGGCCTGACCATCGACATCGATGAAATCACCGCCCCCATCCCACGCCGTGTGCGGGGCCGTGTGCGCCTGCACACCCCAGCGGTGTGCAACTTCATCACTCCGCTGGACGATGCCGGGCACCACCTGTGGGGACCCATCGCGCCCTGCGCGCGGGTCGATGTGGAGTTCGAGCAACCCGGGCTGCGCTGGAGCGGACGCGCCTATATGGATGCGAACCAGGGCAGCGAGCCGGTCGAGAACGCATTCCATGAGTGGGATTGGGCGCGCTCCGAAATGGCCGACGGCAGCACGTCCGTCATCTACGATGTGCGCCCTCGCAGCGGGTTGGGGCCCGACCGCGTGATCGCTCAACGCTTTGCGCCCGACGGCAGCCACCAGCCCTTTGAAGCACCCGCGCGCCAGCCACTTCCCCGATCGGCGTGGGGCATTGCCCGCACCCTGCGCAGCGATGCCGGCGTGGCGCCACAAGTGGCCAAGAGTCTGGAAGACACGCCGTTTTACGCCCGTGCCGTGGTGAAGGCGGGCGTGATGGGCGAGCAGGTCACTGCCATGCATGAGACGCTGAACGTGCCGCGTGTGGTGAGCTGGCCTGTGCGCCTGATGTTGCCCTGGCGCATGCCGCGCCGGGGCTGATCCGCTCAGCCCCGGCGCTCGGCGGCGCAAGTTGGCTGAACCCCTTGCTCCAGCACCCGCGCCAACTCGCGTGGCCCCAGCGATGAGGCCAGCGTCCCGGCCTGTGCCAGTCCTTGCCGGTAGTGCGCGTCCATCTCGGGCACGGCGCGCAGCAGTTCGCGCTCAGCCATGGGCGTGTGCAACAGCGCGCGCAGCCAATGCAGCACACGCACCCAGCCAGGCACCCACAGG
>CAMBOY010000242.1 GCA_945869245.1 Hydrogenophaga intermedia | reverse complement strand
GCTGCTCTGCCAGCACACAGCTCACAACAAAAAAGCTCCCTCAGGAGCTTGTTTGTTGTCTGCAACCACCACCAAGCGCGTGCGCCTGGCGGTGTCACATCGTCCTCAGAATGATCAGACCTTGGCGGCTTTTTTGACCATATCGGTGGCCTGCTCGGAAGCGGCAGCGAAGTTGGCTTGAGCAGTGGCGGTCGCTTTCTTGATGGCGGCCTGGGTTTGCTCAACGGCTTTTTGGCCGGTGCTCATGGCGCTTTGGAAAGCGGCCACAGCGGCTTCAGAGCCAGCAGGAGCGTTCTTGACCATCTGGTCCATAGAAGCAGCGATAGCCTTCTGGGCTTCGGCCATTTTGGCTTCAACTTGCTGCGTGAACTCGGCGCTGCCTTCGGTGGCAATGCTCTGCACGTGTTGCAGGTAAGCAGCCGACTTCTGAGCCATGGGCTGGAAGAAGGCGGTTTGCAGGGTCATGAATTCCTGGGGGGTCTTCACAGCCATCACTGCTTTGGCGTGGGTGAACGACTCGCCCATCGTGGCCTTGGAGGCGGCGATGTTCAGCTCGACCAGCTTTTCCATGCCCACGAAGGCCTTGCCCATGGCGGCTTCGATGGCTTCCATTTGGGTCTTGCCAGCGGCGATGATTTGTTCTGCGGGGTTGTTCATGTCGGTTTCCTTTGGTGACAGGTTTTAAATGAGGCGCCGCTGTCACAAGGATCGGAACTCCGAACTATGTTGCGGTGCAGCATGATGCGGATTCTAAGGGGTTTCCCTAGTTCGACAAGTGATTTTGCTGCGTTGCAACAAAATAAGACTCAAACCTCTAATTTTCTAAAAACAGTACAGCCAAGGCGATGGGTATAGGGCAAGTCGGTGCAACCGCCATGCGCCACTTCCGCCGCCATGCCGATGCCTTCGCCCAGCGCGGGAAGCGGGTGGATGGTCTTGCCGATGTCCACCGCGTCGGCGCCCATCTCAATAGCCAGCGCGATCTCGCCAATCATGTCGCCCGCCTGCGTGCCGACCATGCCGCCGCCCAGAAGCTTGCTGCGGCCCCCATTCGCATACGGTGTAGGTCACGCTGGGGATGACGCGGGCGCTACATCGTGCACCGGACGACTCGAAGACATGCTGAAAGCCAGAGAAGTGGCGCAAACCCTTATGGTGACCGGGTCTGAGACCAATTCGCAGGCGCGGGCGGTCGCTGGGCCATCCGAAAGGCCTGGGGCGTCTGCCCGGTCCAACGCCGCAAGGCCCGGGTGAAGGCGCTTTGCTCGCTGTAACCCAACAACAGGCCGATCTCGGCCAGGCTCAGACCTGGATCGCGCAGATACTGCCGCGCCAGCTGTTCGCGGGTGCGGTCCAGTAGCTGCTGCCAGCTCATGCCCCGATCGGCCAGACGCCGCTGCAAGGTACGGGTGGACTGGTGCAGGGCGCGGGCCACCTTATCGACCGACACCTCGCCGTCGGGCAACAGGCGCACCAGCAGTTGCTGCACGGCACGGTCGAAATCCCTGGGCTGAGGCAGAGCGGCCAGCAGCGCCTGGGCTTGCTGGTCCAGCAACTGGCGCAAGCCAGGGTCGCGGTGCGGCATGGGCATGGCCAGGTAACTGGCCGGAAAGCACACCCGGGTATGGCTGTCACCAAACACCACCGGACAGCCAAAAAAAACTTCACAGGCCTCGGCCTGCCCGGGCAATGGTCGGTGCAAAAAGCTGACCCGACTGGGCGGCGACGGGTCATCCAGCTGACGCCGCAAAAAGCTGATCAGGGCCGCGATGGCCACCTCATCAGCCAGCGGCGCCGAGTCGGTGCCCCGAGGCCAGCGCATCTCGACCTCGCCCGCCCCCATCTGCACCTCGGCCAGGTCCAACCCATAGAACAACCGCTCATAGCGCTGGTACGTGGCCAAGGCTTCGCCCAAGTGCTCACTGGCCAACACCAGGTAACCCAACACACCCACGTGCCGGGGCTGCAAGCCATCGCCGATCGCCAAACCCAGACCGGGCTGGTCCGGGCGCAAGGTGGCCGCCTCGTGCAGCAGCGCATTCCACACCGGCAGGGGCACGGGGTCGTCCGGGGCATAGGCCGCCACACGGGCGCGCAAGCCCTGGGCCGCCAGGCCCTCGCGGTCCAGCCAGTCGGTCAGCAGGCGCAGCCACACTCCGTTGACGCGCATAAGCATGCTCAAGAAGCCTCTCCAGCTGTCATGAGTGGCTCAGAAGCTGGCATCGATTGTTTAAGCATAGGCAGGGATTGTCGATCCAGTCACACGCCTGCGGCCTAAAGTCCCCACATTCATCCCCACGCTTGACGGGGCCTTGATCCCCCACTGCGAGCCAACCATGCAAGACATCCTGCACGCCCTGGGCTTCGTCCTTATCGCCGGCACCGCGTTCCTGGCGCTGATCCTGATCGAACGCGCCTACTGGATCCGGCGCCAGCGTCCGAGCGCCTACGACGTGCTCGAATCGCTGGCCAACATCAGCACCGGCTTCGTCTACAAAATGTTTGATGGCATGTTCGTGGCCGGCGTGATCGCCGTGTTCTTTGACGATGTGCGGGCCTGGGGCCTGCAGTACAACCCGTCCAACCCCTGGCTGGGCTGGCTGCTGCTGATCGTCGTGACCGACTTCTTGTTCTACGTGGCGCACATCGTGATGCACAAGGTGCGCTACGGCTGGTGCTCACACATCACGCACCACAGCTCCACGCGCTTCAACCTGTCAACCGCCTTGCGGCAGAACTTCCTGTTCGACCTGAGCGGCCTGGCCCTGCTGTGGTGGGTGCCGCTGGCGCTGATCGGCTTTGACAAAACCGCCGTGATCATCGCGGTGGAGCTGAACCTGTTCTACCAGTTCTTCCTGCACACCGAGGCGGTGGGCCGCCTGCCGCGCTGGTTCGAGGCCGTCTTCAACACCCCCTCACACCACCGCGTGCACCACGGCCGCAATGCGGCACAGATCGACACCAATTTCGGCGGCGTGCTGATCGTGTGGGATCGCCTGTTTGGCACCTTTGTAGACGAACGCGATGCGGGTGAGATCGTCTACGGCATCAGCCACCGCCAGCCCACCACGCTCAACCCCTTGCGTCTGAACTTGGACGAGTGGTTCGCCATGTGGCGCGATGTGTGGCACCACCGCGACCTGCGCATCCTGTGGAAGCACCCCGACTGGGTGGAAGGACGGCGGGCTCAGAGCCGCCGCGCCAGCAAGGCCCCGGCGTAACGCTCAGGCCAAGGAGCTGTGCCGCAACGGCGGCTTCAGCGATGCGACGTTTTACAAGTGGCGCGCCACCTCCGCCGCCATGCCGATGGTTTTGCCGATGGCCAGAGCGATCTCACCAATCATGTCGCCCGCATGAGTGCCCACCATGCCGCCGCCCAAGAGAGTGGTGTGCCCTTGGGGCGCATTGAAGCAATGCCGCTAAGGCTTCATCGCTGGCTGCTCCCAACCCGGCACATTCACGACATAGCGCGTGGCCTTGCCCAAACCCTCGATGCGCAACAAGCCGTGCTGCGCCAAGTCGGCCAAATCGCGCGCAGCTGTGGCTTTCGAGATGCCAGTGATCTTGGCGTACTTATCGGTGCTCATGCCGCCCAAAAATCCGCCGCCCGAGCCCACATGCCCGGCTTCGAGCAAACGCTCCAGCACCTTGCTTTGGCGCGGGTTGATGTGGCACTGCGCTGCACGCAACCGAAAATGCGCCTTGTCTGTCGCATCGCGCACCACAGCCTGACTGGCCACACATGCACGGGTAAACGCCTGCACAAACCATTGCACCCATGATGTGACATCAATCCCATGGGCATCCAGCGAAACACCTCGCAAGCGCTGCGCGTGGTTGAGCGCATCGTAACAAGCCGAACGCGTTTTGTGCATTTGATGCGCCAAGCCGAACACCCGCACCAGCGTGGGATTGGCCTCTGGGTCTTGCGCACACATGTCTTGCGCCAAAGACATGTCTGCCAAAGCACGCCCTATGCGGCCATTGCCATCTTCAAAAGGGTGGATGGACTCAAACCACAAATGCACCAAGGCGGCTCGTGCAATACCGTTGAGCGCGGCGTCCGGGTTGGCGAACCAAGCCAAAAAACGATGCATCTCTGCCGCCACGCTCGCAGAGGGTGGTGCTTCGTAATGCACCACCTCGCGCCCCAAAGGCCCGCTGACAATTTGCATGGCATCGGCATGATCACGCAAGCGGCCCACAGCAATGCGGACAATGCCCGACGTGCCGCCGGGAAACAAGGCCGACTGCCAGCGACACAGCCTGTCCACATCCAGCGCGGCACGGTGGTTGGCCAAGGCGTCTTGCATCACCTGCACCAAACCTTCAACAGAACGGTCTGCCCCCGGCGCATCGGCCAGCGCAAGCCGGTGCGCCACCGACGACCGCAAAGACTCCAGGTTGAGCTGCTGCCCCTCAATCGCGGCTGTCGCCAGCGCCTCTTGCACCCACAACTCGCGCTGCACTTCATTGGCTTGCTCCAGCCCAATGGCACCCAGCAGCCCCAACAACCGCCCTTGCTCTAAGCGGGCAAGGTCCAGCGCAGGAGCAAGTGCCGTCGCGTCAAATGTGAGCTGCGGCCAGGCACGGTGCTGCCAGATGTAGCGTGGTTGTGGGGGCGGGTCTTGGGAGGGCATGAGGCGTATTTTGGCAGATACACCTCAAGTTATGAGGCGTATTTTCAAAAATACACCTCAAGGGTTGGGCGTGTCCTGAATTTTGTGTAAACGGGGCGGACATCAAATATCGGAGAGGCGAT
>CAMBOY010000241.1 GCA_945869245.1 Hydrogenophaga intermedia | reverse complement strand
CCTTGAATGCTTTGCTGTATTCGCGCCGGCGCGGCCGGCCTTCGTTTGAAAACTGTTGCATCGTCTCCACGATCCTCCAATCGTGGACACGATGCCCGCTTCTCCGGGCGATTTCAATATGGGATCACCGGACGGATACAGACCTCCTGCAGATCATTGACGAAGTCACACAGGCCGGCGCTTCAATCCGCAGTCTGACAGAGCCAATCGATACTTCAAACCCAATTGGCCGCTTCACGCTTCAAGTGCTTGGCGCTGTCGCTGAGCTTGAGCGCAACATCATCAACCAGCGCACACGAGCTGGCCTGCAAGCGGCCAAAGATCGCGGCGTCTTGCTCGGTCGGCGTCCCTCTCTCGATGAAGCCACAGCCGCTCTCATGCTGGCCCAATACGACCCGCCACGGGTCAATCAATGCGTCCTGGCGCGGCGGTTCGGTGTGAGTGCCTCAACAGTCAAGCGCGCAATCATCAAGGCCAAAAAAAACGGGGACAAGCCCCGTGATGTGTAGCTCAAAAACGTGACATTGTGAACGAGTCACAGACGCCAGATGCTCCACAAATGTAGTAATAAGAATTAAACTGCCACACCATGAGCCAATCTATCAAGATCGATGTCGTATCCGACGTGGCCTGCCCCTGGTGTGTGGTGGGCTTGTATTCGTTGGAGCAGGCGCTGGTGACGCTGCGCGACGAGGTGGACGCGCGCATCCATCTGCAGCCGTTTGAGCTCAATCCCAGCATGGGCCCCGAGGGCGAAGACCTGTTTGGGCACCTGATGCGCAAATACGACAGCACCGCCGCCGAGTTGGCCCAAGCGCGCGAGGTCATCAACCGCCGTGGCCGCGAGGCGGGTTTTGTGTTTCGGCCAGAAGGTCGCGGTCGGGTGTGGAACACCTTTGCCTTGCACCGCTTGCTGCAATGGGCCGACACCGAAGGTGTGCCGGGCGACGCGCTGGCCTTGTGCAAGGCCTTTATGCGGGCCTACCACGGCCGCGCCGACAACATGACCGACCGCTCCGTGGTGCTGGCCTGCTGCCAGCAGGCTGGGGTGGACATGGCGCGGGCGACCGCAGTGCTCGACGGCGACGACTACGCCCACGAGGTGCGCGAGCGCCAAGCCTATTTCACCCAACTGGGCATTCGCTCGGTGCCGGCCTTCATCGTCAACGACAAGCACCTGATCTCGGGTGGTCAGCCGGCCGAGGTGTTTGTCAAGGCGCTGCGCCAGATCGCGCAGGCGGTCAGGATCGACAGCGGTTTGATGCCGCTGCTCTGAGCCGGCGCAGCCGTTTCACAGCCCGAGCTGGCGGGCCATCCAGCCGCGTTTGACCGTGGGTTTGGGCACTTTCATTGGCAGGTGTTCGAACCAGCGGCGCACATCGTCTTCCACACACAGGCCGTGCATGTAGTTGTAGATGGCGCGCTTGAGGCCAATGCCCAGCGCGTCGTGGTCCACGCCCGCCGGCATGGGCGTGGGGTCGACAAAGCCGATGTCGTTGTGCGCGAAAGTGCCAGCCGGCGGCGCCACCAGCGTGATGCCATACGCTGCGGGGTCTTTGCCCACCGGTGAATGCACGGTGCAGGTGAAGCGGTGGAAAAAACCGCTGTGGATACAGCCGTTCTCGAACAATTGGCGCACGTATTCCAGCGCGTCCACGGTGTCTTGTACGGTCTGGCTTGGGAAGCCATACATCAGGTAGGCGTGCACCAGCACGCCGGCGTCGGCAAACCCTTTGGTGACGCGCGCGACCTGCTCGACCGACACGCCTTTTTTCATGAGCGCCAGCAGGCGGTCGCTGGCCACCTCCAGGCCGCCGCTCATGGCGATGCAGCCGCTCTCGGCCAGCAGGTCTGCCAAGGCGGGGGTGAAGGTTTTCTCAAACCGGATATTGCCCCACCACGAAATGCGCAGCTCGCGGCGCAGCAGTTCGTCGGCCAGGGCCTTGAGCGATTTGGGCGGCGCGGCCTCGTCCACAAAATGAAAGCCGGTCTGGCCGGTCTCTTCGACGATGCGCTCGATGCGGTCGGCCAGGGTCTGGGCGGTGGCGGTTTCAAAGCGGCCGATGTAGTCCAGCCCCACATCACAAAAACTGCACTTCTTCCAGTAACAGCCGTGGGCCACGGTGAGCTTGTTCCAGCGCCCGTCGCTCCAGAGCCGGTGCATCGGGTTGAGCATGTCCAATAGGCTCAGGTAGCGGTCGGTCGCCAAGCCGTCCCAGGTCGGGGTGCCCACGTCTTCAAACGGCACATCGGGTTCGGGCCAGTGTACATATTTCACCGCGCCGTCTTGCCGCACAAAGGTGCGCACCAGGCGCTGCGCGCTGCGCTGGCCTTGTAGGTGCGCCAGCAGCGCCAGCAACGGGCGCTCACCAGCGTCCAAGGTCACAAAGTCAATAAAATCGAACAGGCGCGGCTCGGCCAAGGTGCGCAGCTCGGTGTTCACATAGCCCCCGCCCAGACCGATGCGGATGGCCGGGTGTGCCGCGCGAATGGCCTGCGCCATGCGCAATGCGCCGTAGACCGAACCCGGAAACGGCACCGACAGCAGCACCAGATCGGGCTGGTGTTCGGCCACGGCTTGCAGGGTCAGGTCTTGCAGCCAGCCGTCGAGCAGGGTCGGCGGTGCCGCCAGCGCGGTGGCCAGCGGGTCGAAGCTGGCCTGGCTGCTGGCCAGGCTTTCGGCGTAGCGCACAAATTCAAAGCGCGGATCGACCGCGTCGCGCAGCACGTCGGCCAAATCGTTGAGGAACAGGGTGGCAATGTGGCGCGCCTTGTCTTGCACACCCAGCGCGCCAAAAGCCCAGGCCAGCGGGTCGCCCACGCCGTCGTCGGGGTGCGCGTCCAGCGCCACAAAGCGTGGCCCTTCGGGCACCAGGCCGCGTGCGGCCAGCCGGTGGGCCAGGGTGCTGTCATGGCCTTGCAAAAAACGCACAACGGGACCGATGGTGCTGGCGTATTGCGCAAACTGCGCCAAAAAGGCCTGTACGCTGGGGCTGCGTTGCGCCTCGGGCAAACGCAGTGCGTGGGTGCGCACCGCTTGCAGCCCATCGGCGGTGAAGATGCGCAGCACCAGCGCCAGCGCCAGATCGGCCTGGAAAGCGGGCACGCCCTGGGCGCGCAGAAAACCGGTGAGGTAGGCGGTGGACGGATACGGCGTGTTGAGCTGCGTCATCGGCGGGATGAGGCTCAGCACACGAATGGGCGTGGCAGACATGGCGCGATTGTCCCTCAGCGCCCGCGCGGCTGGGTGCAGCAGGGCTTCAGGCGCTTGATCCGCCGTCGGTGCGCGGGCCGAGCAGCCACCAGGTGCGCATCGACGGACGGCCTTTGATTTCGATCAGGCCGCGCTCTTGCAGCGCATAGTAGCGGTCCAGCAGGGCGTGGGTGGTGGGGCAGACTTGGATGCGGTCGGTCTGGCCCAGCGACTCCATGCGCGAGGCGGTGTTGACCGTGTCGCCCCACAAGTCGTAGGAGAACTTGTACGCGCCAATCACACCGGCCACCGCAGGCCCAGTGGCAATGCCAATGCGCACCCGCATCGGCAAATCGTCCGGGTCGCGAATCGACTCGCAGGCTGTGAGAATCGCCAGCGCCGCGTCGGCTGCGCGGTTGGCGTGGTCTTCGCAGTGTTTGGGCACACCGGCCACCGCCATGTAGGCGTCGCCAATGGTTTTGATTTTTTCCAAACCTTGGCGCTGGACAATCACGTCGAATTCGGTGAACACATTGTTGAGCCAGTTGACGATGATTTGTGGATCGCGCAAATGGCTGATGCGGGTGAAACCCACGATGTCGACAAACACCACCGAGACCGAATAAAAGCTGTCGGCGATCGAACTGGTGTCGTTCTTGAGCCGCTGTGCAATGGCCGGCGGCATGATGTTGAGCAGCAGGTTTTCCGAGCGCTCGCGCTCTTGCGCCAGCATGGCGGTTTGGCGGCGGTTGATCTGGCGCGACAAAAAGTTCAGTCGCTCCAGCCGCTCCATGGCGTAGGCGCCCACGCCGCCGGTGATATTGGCCACCACCAGCACGTTGAGGTAGTGCACAAAGGGGCTCATGGGCGGGCTGTCGTCGTCGAGTAGGCTGCCCAAGCTGCCCAGATGAATGGCGCCGGTGGCGATGGCGCGGTCCACCACCGGGTGCAGCTGGTACAAAAAAAACAAGGACAGACTCGCTCCCATGAGCACCGCAGCGACAAAACGCAGGCGCGCAATCAGGTAGTTGAACAACAAAATCACAACCATCACCCCGTAGCCAGTGGCGTAGGCCAGGCCCACTGGCAGATGGACAAAGATGACGTAAATCCACAGCAAGGTCAGGCCTGCCACCGCCAGCGCCATGGCCAGTTGCTGGTAGCGCGCAAACAGTGGATGGAAGCTCAGTGCCAACATCAGCAGCTGCAGCGGCGTGATGTACATCAGGTTGTTGTTGGCCAAGCTCACCAGCACCGGGTCGTTGGTGACCATTAGGGTGAGGTAGTGCAGCACAAAGGCCACCACGCCCACGCCCTGGCCCCACAAACAAGCTTCCCAGGCCCGGCGCCCGTACGAACGCCGAAACGCCGACTCGATGTCGGAGTCGTCAAAGCTCTGGGTCAGCCAGTGGCTGCGGGTGCGGCCCAGACGCTCGGTGTCGAAAGTGGGGTGTTGTGGGTGGGCAGACATGGCGCAAGCAAACAAGGACTCACAGCAGGAGTCGGCTTGAGCTGCTGCTGTATGAGTTTTGTTGTGATTTTGTCAGTTTAACCACTTTTAAGTGTCAGCGTGGCTGCAGCACCGTCAGCCACG
>CAMBOY010000240.1 GCA_945869245.1 Hydrogenophaga intermedia | reverse complement strand
GCCCTGGATAAAGCCGAACATCTTGTCGAGCACAAAGAACTGCACAAACGCGATGCCGATGTAAGCCAACAAGCTGCCCAAGACGATCAAAGGCACGGCAAAGCGCTTTTCGTGGTGGTAGAGCCCTGGTGCCACAAACGCCCAGACCTGAAACATCCACCATGGCAGCGACAACAAAAACGCCGCCATGAACAGCACTTTCAGTGGCACAAAAAACGGTGTGAACACACCCACCGCGATCAGCTTGGCGTCGGGCGGCATGTGGGCGCGAATGGGCACCGCAATCAGGTCAATCAGGCCACTGGGGCCGGGCCACAGCGCCAAGACGGCCATACAGGCCACCAAACCATACAACGCATACAGCAGACGGTTGCGCAGCTCCATCAGGTGCTGCACAAAAGGCTGCTCGGTGCCGGCGAGCTCGTCGACGGGCGGTTTCTGTTCGGACATCAACGGGCGGGAGTTGAGGGTTTGGGTCGGTAGCGGGCCACGCGGGCGGCACCCGACAGGGCGCGGGTGCGGGTGCCGGTGCGGGCCTTGAACCACTGCGGCACGGCGGCGCGCTTGTTGCGCCAGTTTTTGCGCGGCGGCTGGTAGCTGGGATAGACCGTCTGCCCCATCGACTGCAGCGCGTCGGTGCTGCCGCTGTCGTTAAGGCCAGCGGTCGCATCCGACCAAGATTTCTCGAAATCGGCGGTTTCGGTGTGGATCGACGACTCGACATCGCGCGCCGCGTTCTCGACCGAATCCTTCATCTTGCGCAGCTCTTCAAGGTCCATGGTGCGATTGACCTCGGCCTTCACGTCGGCCACATAACGCTGCGCTTTGCCCAGCAGGGCGCCGACCATGCGGGCCACACGGGGCAGCTTTTCCGGCCCGATCACCACCAGGGCAACCGCGCCGATCAGAGCGATTTTCGAAATGCCAAGGTCAATCATGGAATGGAAAAGGTAAACGGCCCGACCGAGGTGTCGGCCAGGCCATGGAACAAGGGCTCAACCAAACAAGCAATCAGCTTTTCTGCTTGGCTTCCACGTCGATGGTGGTGGTGGTCTTGGCGGCACCGTCTTGTGCCACCTGTTGCGCAGGGGCGTCGGCAGAAGCGTTCGGGTCCTTGATGCCGTCCTTAAAGCCCTTGACCGCGCCACCCAAGTCAGAGCCGATGTTTTTCAGCTTTTTGGTGCCAAACACCATGACCACGATCAGCAGCACGATAAGCCAGTGCCAAATCGAAAACGTTCCCATATCAAGCTCCAGACAGACGGCGAGGCACTGTGGCCCCGGATTGGTGTTCGATTCTACGCGCGCGCAGCAAGTTCAATGTGACGCCACGCACAAACGCCTGCGCTCAGCCCCGCACCCAGGGGCGCGGGCCACCCATGATGTGTACATGCAGGTGGTGCACCTCTTGGCCGCCCTCGGTGCCGGTGTTGCACACCAGGCGAAAGCCCCCGTCTGGGTAAGGGTTGCAACCCTGCTCCATGGCCAGGCGCGGCGCCAGCAGCATGAGCCGCCCCATCAGGCGCTCGTGCTCGGGCGTGAGCTGGGTCATGGACGGAATGTGCAGCTTGGGCACCATCAAAAAATGCACCGGCGCCCAAGGCGCAATGTCGTGAAAGGCGAACAAGTCGTCGTCTTCATAGACCTTGCGCGACGGGATCTGGCCCGCGACGATTTTGCAGAAGATGCAGTTCGGATCTTGAATGCTCATGACAGTGACGTTCAATCGGGCATGGACTGGCTGGCGTTCATGCGCACCATGCCCTTGACGATGCGGTAGAGGAACCAGATGGAAATGGCGATCCAGGCGATCCAGCCGGGCAGCAGCAGCAAGAACCACAGCGGAATGGTGACCACGTACAACACACCCGCCCAGAGCACCGAGCGAATGCGCCAGGAAAAATGGCTGGCCTGCCAGGTACCGGCGGCATCGTCCTTCTTCACCAAATCGATCACCAGCGCCACCAGCAACAGGGCAATACCCGGCTGGGCCGATGGCATGACAGCACCCACCGCCACAATCAGATGCAGCGCGTAGCTGACCCAGCCAATGGTCTTGAGAGACTCGGCCCGCTCGTCGCCTTTGGCCTGGACGTCGATCACGTCGGATTCGTTGCGCATGCGGACCTCCTGTTGACAGATGACATTATTCGGACGCTTCGCGGGCTTTCGCCTTGCGCAAAGCCTTCTCGTCCAGCCCGCTCAGGCCCTCGCGGCGCGCCAGCTCATTGACCACATCGGCCGGGGTCAGGCCATAGTGGGCCAGCGCAATCATGCTGTGAAACCACAGATCGGCCACCTCATAGACCAGCTTGGTCGGGTCGCCGCCGTGGTCCACATCTTTGGCGGCCATCACGGTTTCGGTGGCTTCTTCGCCAATTTTTTTCAGAAACGCGTCCGGCCCCTTGTGCAGCAGGCGGGCCACATAACTTGTCTCGGGGTCGCCACCGTTGGCGGGCTTGCGGCTTTCCACCACAGCGGCCAGCCGGTCGAGGATGTCCTGGTTGCTCATGGGCGTCATTTGTAAATCGATTCGGGGTCTTTGAGCACCGGGTCTACCGCCTGCCAGGCAGCGCCGTCCAGGCGCTGGAAAAAACAGCTGTGGCGCCCGGTGTGGCAGGCAATGCCCGGCTCGTGGCCCTGCTGCGTCACCTTCAGCAGCACCACGTCGTTGTCGCAGTCCAGGCGAATGTCGTGCACCGTCTGCACATGGCCCGACTCCTCGCCCTTGAACCACAGCTTGTTGCGCGAACGGCTGAAATACACCGCCCGGCCCAGCTCGGCCGTCTTTTGCAGCGCCTCGCGGTTCATCCACGCAAACATCAGCACATCGCCGGTGCTGTTTTCCTGCGCAATCACCGGCACCAAGCCTTGCGCGTCCCATTTGATGTTGTCGAGCCAGTTCATAGAAGACCGATGTTAAGGCAAGGTGCACATGGCCCACCGGCCCTGGCAAAAAACCAAAACGCCACCTACAATACCTGCACAACTTTCTGAACAGGTTTGCGCCATGCAAGTCATCAGCTACACCGACGCTCGCAACTCGCTCAAAGCAGTGATTGACAAAGTCATTGAGGACCAAGCGCCCACCTTGATCCACCGCCGTGAAGGCGGCAACGCGGTGCTCTTGTCTGAAACGGCCTACGCCAGCATGCAAGAAACCTTGTACTTGCTGTCCAGCCCCGCCAATGCCCGAGCCCTGATGCGCTCAGTGGCCCAGCTCAAAGCGGGCAAAGCCAAAAAACGCACACTGCTGGACGCGTGAGCGCGGCGTGAGGGAAGTTCGCTTCACCCCCGATGCGTGGGACACCTATGTGTGGTGGCAAAGCCAAGACCGCAAAACACTCAAGCGCATCAACACCTTGATCGACGCCGCCTGTCGGGCGCCCTTTGACGGCATTGGCAAACCCGAGCCGCTGGTAGGCAACCTGGCGGGTTTGTGGTCACGCCGCATCGACGACATGCACCGGCTGGTGTACGAAGCCGACGAAGTCTCTGTGACCGTGGTGGCTTGCCGGTTTCATTACGACGATTGACACCGCAGCGGCAACACCGCCACACCCCCAGCTAGGCCGCCTGCGTTGGCGCAGGCGCCTGTGCAAACGCTTGCTTCTCAAAGTGGTTGCCACGGTAAGGGCACTGACCCCGGATGAGCGCCCACACGCTGGCGCCCGGGTAAGCCACAAAGAACAGCGGGCCAAGCAGCTCGTACTGCTTGACATGCACCCGCTCGTGGGCGCGAAGAGCGGCCAAGGCCTCGTGGCTCTGGCCAACAATGACATGGCCCAAGGTGATCGCTGAAAAGCGAAGCTGGCGTGCCCACGCGGGCGTGTGTGGCTGCTCAACAGCGAGCGCCACCTCAATGGTGTGGTCGACCCGCCGTGCGCTGCCCCCAAGGGCCACGATGGCGATGCCGAGCAACGCCCCCACCACCGAACACGGCAGCGCCCAGAGCACACGCAGCAGAAGCGCGATGCGGCGGGTGTGGTGCATATCGGTCTTCAGACTCGGTTGTCGGTGCGCCACGGCAAACCACAGAGCGATTTAGCTGGCTTACCCATGATGCGTCGAAACCACGGACCAGTCCGGTAGCCGATGCTTGCGCGCGTCATGGCGATAGTAGAGCGCCATGAGCAACCCAAAGAGCACTCCCGTGATCGCCGCCGAGCTGAACGCACCGGTGATTGCCATGCCCAACGCCGACCAGTGAAAGAACCACATCGTGACACCCCACATCAGCCCAAACGGAGCGCCGAATAGCAAGAGGTTAGACATGACACCAGCGAAGTGCGGCGGTGGCACTTCGGCGCCAAAACGCCAAAGCAAACGATGTAGGGGCGGTGCGCAGCTGCTCCGCTTCAGGCCTGCTTCAGCAAGCACGCCCAGTGCTGCTTGGACTTTGGGTGGATATGTCATGAGGCAACTACCGTTTAGGTGACTGGCCTAGCGCCGCTTTATGCACTGTCAGGCTCTTGGCGCTGAGCGGGAGTCCATATAAGGGGTTAGGCATCGCTGAGGTGCTTGCCGAGAACCCAGCGTTCATGGACTCGCTGCCCAAAGGCCACGGCGGGCGCCTCGCGACGACGAGAGAAGCCGTTTCGCTCCCAGAACCGCAGTCCCGGGCTGTTGGCCTTCAAGACTGCGAGTTCCATCTCGGTGCAAGTGTCTTCCGACCTTGCAAACCGCTCAACCGCGACAAGGGCGAGCGAACCCAGTCCGGTCGATCGAGATTCGGGAACCAGAAGCGAGGGTGTGCAAGATTTTGTGTAAACGGACAATCCCGCTGGGGCGCTGGCCCCGTAGTCCGTAAACACAATGACCACCAAGAAACACGAAGTCCCCGAAGAACTGCTGTCTGGCCTG
>CAMBOY010000239.1 GCA_945869245.1 Hydrogenophaga intermedia | reverse complement strand
CAGGGTCACACCGGTGCGCACACGCAAGCGCCCGTGTGGTGCAGTCCCCTGCAGCCGCAGGTGACCGACCTGATGCCACTGCAGATGCTGGTGCAACCGGGGTCACCACTGACCTTGGACTGGTCGCGGTTGGCGGGCATTGACGCCGGCACGGCGCGCGCCGTGCTGGGGCTGTGTCGCTTGTGGGCCGACCAAGATTTGCAACTCGAGTTGCGCAGCCCATCGCGTCTGTTGGGGCTTTTGGCCGACCAGACGCCCACGGGCGTGTCCACCACCGAGCGGGTCTGGTGGGACACCCGTTTGGCGGTTTTGCGCCTCTTGGGGCGCGCCAGCGAGTTTGAGGCCGTGGCCATGGATTTTTGCCTCACCTACGAGCTGTCGCCGCCGCCCTGGGAGCCGCCGCGCTGCCGCTGTGTGGTGCACGAGTTGGATGCCTTTCCCGCCATCGATGTGCCGCGCGCGCTGGTGGCCAAAGGCTATGTGTTGAGTGGCGCCATTGGTGGTCTGGAGCGTCCGTGGGCGCAACACTGGGCGCCGCCCGAGCCTGGCCCTCTGCCTTGGGAAATCGACGGTCACGGTCTGTTGCGCATGGACATGGCCGCCGCCCGCGATTTCTTGGACTGGTGTCGCTTGCAGCACGCGGTGGGCTACCGCATCCACTTGATCGAGGTCAACCGCTTGGTCGCTGCCTTGCTGCTGTCCTTGGATGTGGGCGATGGCCTGCGCCTGGTATTGCGCAACGATTGAAATCGGCGGCTTTGACCGCAGATGCCACGATACGCCAGCGTTGGCTGGCGCTACAAGGAAACCCATGTCCAACGACACATTTCACGGCACCACCATCGTGTGTGTGCGCCGCGCAGGCCCCAAGGGCGATGAGGTCGCCATTGGAAGCGACGGCCAGGTGACGCTTGGCCACATCGTGGTCAAAGGCACCGCCCGCAAGGTGCGCAAGCTCTACCGCAACCAGGTGCTGGCTGGTTTTGCCGGCGCCACCGCCGATGCGTTTACGCTGTTTGAGCGGTTCGAGGCCAAGCTTGAAAAGCACCAAGGCCATTTGCAGCGCGCCGCCATCGAACTGACGCGCGACTGGCGCACCGATCGCGTGCTGCGCCGGCTCGAAGCCATGCTGGCGGTGGCCGACAAAGAGCATTCGCTCATCATCACTGGCAATGGCGATGTGCTGGAGCCCGAGCACGGCATCGTGGCCATCGGCAGTGGTGGGGCGTATGCCCAGGCGGCGGCGCGTGCGCTGCTGGAGCACAGCACCTTGGGTGCGGAGCAGATCGTGCGCGAGTCCTTGAAAGTGGCTGGCGAGATTTGTATCTACACCAACATGAACCACACCATAGAGACGCTCACCCCATGAACGACCAGACCCTGCCTGCGGCGCTGACGCCCGCACAGATCGTGGCGGAGCTTGACCGCCACATCGTTGGCCAGCAAGCCGCCAAGAGGGCGGTGGCCATCGCCTTGCGCAACCGCTGGCGCCGCCAGCGGGTCGACGAGGCCCTACGGCCGGAAATCACGCCCAAGAACATTCTGATGATTGGCCCCACCGGCGTGGGCAAAACCGAAATCGCGCGCCGCCTGGCCAAGCTCGCAGACGCGCCGTTCATCAAGGTCGAAGCCACCAAGTTCACCGAAGTGGGTTATGTCGGCAAAGACGTCGACAGCATCGTGCGCGACTTGGCCGAGCTGGCGGTCAAACAAACCCGCGACAGCGAGGTCAAGCACCACCGTGAGCGCGCCCAGGACGCGGCCGAGGAGCGCATTCTCGACATCCTGCTGCCGCCGCCACGCAATATGGCCGGCGAGCCACAGCCCGACCGCGACAGCGCGACGCGCCAGACCTTTCGCAAGAAGCTGCGCGAAGGCCAGCTCAAGGACAAAGAAATTGACGTCGATCTGCTGGAGCCCAAACCCACGCTGGAGGTCATGGGACCAGCTGGCATGGAAGGCATGGCCGAGCAGCTCAAAGACCTGTTTGGCCAATTCGGCCAAGGGGCGCGCAAAACCCGGCGTCTGCGCATCGCCGACGCCTTGAAGCTGCTGATCGACGAAGAAGCCGGCAAATTGGTCAACGAAGACGAGATACGCACCCAGGCCCTGCGCAATCTGGAGCACAACGGCATTGTTTTTATCGACGAGATCGACAAGGTGGCGACCCGCAGCCAAGCCCAGGGTGCCGATGTGTCGCGCCAGGGTGTGCAGCGCGACTTGCTGCCTCTGGTCGAAGGCACCACGGTGTCCACCAAATACGGCATGGTGCGCACCGATCACATCTTGTTTATTGCCTCAGGCGCGTTCCATTTGTCCAAGCCCAGCGATCTGATCCCAGAGCTGCAAGGCCGTTTTCCGATTCGGGTGGAGCTGCAGCCGCTGTCGGTCGATGATTTTGAGGCCATCCTCACCCGCACCGACGCCTCGCTGGTGCGCCAGTACCAGGCGCTGTTGGCCACCGAGGGTGTGGCGCTGACCTTCACGCCCGACGGTATCGAGCGCTTGGCGCAGATCGCCTGTGACGTCAACGAGCGCACCGAAAACATCGGCGCCCGCCGGCTGGCCACGGTGATGGAGCAGTTGCTCGACGAGGTGAGTTTCAGCGCCGACGGCGCCCATGCGCAGACGGTGTCGATTGACGCCGCATTTGTTGATGCCCGTTTGGCCGCTTTGAGCCAAGATGAAAACCTTTCGCATTACATTCTGTGATTGTGTGAATCTTCACATTGCAGCCCCATCGCCTTGGTGATGGGGCTTTTTTTTGATCCTTCACTTTCAATCGCTACTCTAAGTCTTTGCTTTTTATCAACTTTTTCACTATGCATTTGCCTTTGATTGATTGTGTAAGTAATTGATTTCATTGAAAAAAATCCGCCCAGTGGTGTGAATGGCCGGTCATTTCCTGATACAGTGGGAGAAAGTGCAATTCAGTGGTATTTCATGCCACGACCACCATCTTTTCCCCATGTTCCAAGGCGCTTCCGCTCTCAGTCTGGATGCCAAGGGTCGGCTCTCTGTGCCGACCCGGCACCGCGACGCCTTGTTGCAGGGCAAAGGGCAACTCACCATCACCAAGCACCCGCATGGCTGCTTGATGGTGTTCCCGCGCGCCGAGTGGGAGCTGTTTCGCGAGCGCATCGCCGCGCTGCCGATGCAGGCCCAGTGGTGGAAGCGGATTTTTTTGGGCAACGCCCAAGAGGTGGAGATGGACGCGACCGGCCGGGTGTTGGTGGCGCCCGAACTGCGCAGCGCCGCTGGCATCAGCAAAGACGTGATCCTGCTGGGCATGGGTGGCCACTTTGAGTTGTGGGACGCAGCCCTCTACGCCAAGCAAGAAGCTGAAGCGATGCAGGCTGATATGCCCGATGTGTTCAAGGACTTCAGTTTCTGAGGCCGACCATGGACACCACGTCGCCCACATCTTCATTTGTGCACCACACGGTGTTGTTGGCCGAGGCGGTCGACGCCCTGGAGGTGCGACCCGATGGCCACTATGTGGACGCCACCTTTGGTCGCGGTGGGCACAGCCGCGCGATTCTGCAGCGTCTGGGGCCACAAGGCAGCCTGACGGTGTTCGACAAAGACCCACAAGCCATCGCGGTGGCGCAGGCGCTGGCTGCCACCGATGCGCGCGTGCGGGTGCGTCACAGCGGGTTTTGTGAATTGGGCACGCTGGCGCCCGGTGGTGTGGCTGGCGTGCTGATGGACTTGGGTGTCAGCTCGCCCCAGATCGACGACCCCGCGAGGGGTTTTTCTTTTCGCCACGATGGCCCGCTGGATATGCGCATGGACACCACGCGCGGACGCAGTGTGGCCCAGTGGTTGGAATCGGCCGAAGTGGCCGAGATGACGGAGGTGATTCGTGAATACGGCGAAGAACGGTTTGCTCAATCGGTTGCAAAGGCGATTGATCGTCGCCGACAGGAACGGGGCCCTCTTCGAACCACCGCCGAGCTGGCCGCGGTCGTGGCTGGCGCGGTCAAAACCCGCGAGCCGGGCAAGGACCCTGCAACGCGCACATTTCAGGCTTTTCGGATTTTCATCAACGCCGAGCTTGAAGAGCTGCAACAAGCGCTAGATGCCAGCTTGCAGGTGCTCGCGCCGCAAGGTCGGCTGGCGGTCATCAGCTTCCATTCGCTCGAAGACCGCATGGTCAAGCGTTTCATGGCCAAGCACTCGCGCACCGAGGTGGACCGCCGGGTGCCGTTTGCCGAGCCCGCGCCCAATCGCTTGGGTGATGTGCAGCGCACCATGCCGTCGGCCGAAGAAGTGGCTCGCAATCCGCGCGCCCGCAGCGCGGTGCTGCGCGTGGCCACGCGTCAGGAGGTGGCGGCATGATGCGCCTCAACTTGTTGCTGGTGGTGGCGGTGCTGGGCAGTGCGTTCTGGCTGGTGCACACACAGTACGAATCGCGCCGCCTCTATACCGCCATCGACCGCGCCCAATCGCAGGCCGCGCGGCTGGATGCCGATCACGAGCAGCTCAAGGTCCAAAAGCGCGCCCAGGCCACACCCGCGCGGGTGCAGCAAGTGGCCAGCGACCGGTTGCAGATGCGCCCGGCCAACCCAGCCATTACCCAATACGTGGCGCCGCCGGTACAGCCGGCGCCGGCTGCAGCGGTGGAGGCGCGTCCATGAAGCCCGCCATCAGCTATCACGCCAGCCCCTTGCTGGCCAGCAAGACACCGCTGTGGCGCAGCAAGTTCATCATGGCCTTGCTGGTGCTGGCTTTTGTGGGCTTGGCTGGGCGGGCCACCTATGTGCAGGTGGTGGGCAACGATTTCTTCCAGTCGGAAGGTGAGAAGCGCTTCGCCCGCACGGTCGATTTGCCCGCCAACCGGGGGCGCATTCTGGACCGCAACGGTCTGATCCTGGCCACCAGCGTGCTGGCCCGCAGCGTCTGGGCCTTGCCCGAAGATGTCGACCCGCGCGACCCCAAACT
>CAMBOY010000238.1 GCA_945869245.1 Hydrogenophaga intermedia | reverse complement strand
CTGCTGTTTGTGGAAGACGTGGGTCGGCACAACGCGGTGGACACCATCGCGGGCTGGATGGCGCTGCAAAGCTGCGGCGCCCAAGGCCAGCGCTTTGCGCGCACCGACGACAAGGTGTTCTACACCACCGGCCGACTCACCAGCGAGATGGTGATCAAGTCGGCACAAATGGGCGTGCCGGTGGTGGTGTCGCGCAGCGGCATCACACAAATGGGCCTGGACGTGGCCCAGCGCGTGGGCTTGTGTGCCATTGGCCGTGCCACCCACAAGCGCTTTCTGTGTTATGCCAACCCCCAGCGGCTGCTGCTCGACGCGGTGCCAGAGCCCGCTGTGCTGGCCGCTTGAGCACAGCGGCGCTGCGCCGTCCCGACCGCGCCCACTACACTGCGGGTGTTGGCGCCACCAGTGAGCGCCCCGGAGTTTTCACCATGACCGCCCAAGTTCATCTGATTGACCATCCCCTGGTGCAGCACAAGCTCACGCTGATGCGCCGCAAGGACACCAGCACCAAGAGTTTTCGCGAGCTGGTGCACGAGCTCAGCGCCTTGCTCGCCTACGAGGTGACGCGCGACATTCCGATGCAGACCATCGAAATCGAAACCCCGCTGGAGCGCATGCAGTCGCGGGTAATCGATGGCAAAAAGATTGTGTTGGCCTCGATTCTGCGTGCGGGCAACGGGTTTCTCGATGGCATGCTGGAAGTGATTCCGGGTGCCCGCGTGGGGCACATCGGCCTGTACCGCGACCCCGCCACACTTCAGGCGGTGGAGTACTACTTCAAGATGCCCCAGGGCATGGAAGAGCGCGATGTGATTGTGCTCGACCCGATGCTGGCCACCGGCAATTCGGCGGTGGCGGCGGTGGATCGGCTCAAGGCCACCCAGCCGCGCTCGATTCGCTTTGTCTGTTTGGTCACTTGCCCCGAGGGCATCGCCACCTTTCACAAGCACCACCCCGATGTGCCAATCTACACCCCGGCGGTGGACCGCGGCCTGAACGACCACGGCTATATCGTGCCGGGCCTGGGCGATGCGGGGGACCGCATTTTCGGCACCAAGTAGGTCCACCCCCGCGCCGCACGAGGTAGGCCGTGCCTTGCAGGCCGCGGCATCACCGGAGGCGACGCCACTTCGAGCTGTCCCAGCCTGCGCAGGCAGGCTGTGAGCCGCAGCTCTCAGCCCCCTCAAGGGGGCGATGCCTGTGGACCGGCGAAGCCGGATCCACGGCATCCTGGCCGCAGGCATTTCGCTTCGGAAAGCGTTTGGTCTTCGTTTTGTCAGTGTTTTGCGATTTGCTCGGCTGCGCTCCATGCCCTCAGGTCTTCAGCGGAAACACCAAGTGGGTTAAGGTGTGGGGATGCAATCTGTATCTGTTTGGACTTTGGGCTGGCGTTCGCTCTGGCGCGATGCGCGCGCGGGAGAGCTGTCGCTGCTGGTGATGGCGGTGACGCTGGCCGTGGCGGCGCTGACCGGGGTGGCGTTTTTTGCCGACCGTTTACAAGGCGGTTTGCAGCGCGACGCGCGGGCCTTGTTGGGCGGTGACGCGGTGGTGCGCGGCGATCAGCCGCTAGCGGCTGCTGTCAGCGCCGAGGCGCAGCGCCTGGGCTTGACCACCGCGCGCACGGTGTCGTTTCCCACCATGGGTCGGGCCGACGATGCCGATGGTGGCGCTTCGCGCTTGGTGGCGCTCAAAGCCGTGAGCGAGGGCTATCCCTTGCGCGGCGACTTGAAGCTGGCGCGCGAGCCGGGCGCTGCAATCGAATCGGTGCGGCAACCGCCCGAACCCGGCACCGCGTGGGTCGAGACCAGCTTGCTCACGGCGCTGGACACCGCGGTCGGCAAGCCGGTGTGGCTGGGCGACCAACGCTTTGTGATCGCGCGCGTGATCGTGGCCGAGCCCGACCGGGGCGCGGGCTTTATGAGCTTTGCGCCACGCATCATGATCCGCGAAGACGAGTTGGCGGCCACTGGCCTGGTACAGCCCGCCAGTCGGGTCAACCACCGATTGATGGTGGCCGGACCAGACAGCGCGGTGTCGGCTTTTGTGGCTTGGGGCGATGCGGCCATTGAGCGCGAAGGCTGGCGCGGTGTGCGCTTGGAGTCGTTCGAAGAAGGGCGCCCCGAAATGGAGCAGACCTTGTCGCGGGCCGAGCAGTTTTTGAAACTGGTGGCCTTGCTGACGGCCTTGTTGGCGGCGGTGGCGGTGGCGATCGCGGCGCGCGGTTTTGCGCAACGGCACCTGGACGACTGCGCCATGTTGCGGGTGCTGGGCTTGTCGCAGCGGCAGATGGTGCGGGCGTATGCCCTGGAGTTTTTGTTGGTCGGTGTGGCGGCCAGTGCGCTGGGTGTGGTCTTGGGCTATGGGGTGCATTTGGGTTTTGTGCAGTTGCTGGGCGGGTTGGTGGAGTCGGCCTTGCCGGCGCCAAGCTGGGCGCCAGTGGGTTTGGGAGTCGGCGTGGGCCTGTGCCTCATGACAGGCTTTGGCCTGCCGCCGGTGCTGCAGCTGGCGCAGGTGCCGCCGCTGCGCGTGATTCGCCGCGATGTGGGGCAGGTCAAGGCCTTGAGTGCGGCGGTCTGGCTGCTGGGCTTGGCTGGTTTTGCCGGCTTGTTGTGGGTGAGTGCCGGTGGCTGGGTGTTGGGCGGTTTGACGGTGGGTGGTTTTGCGCTGGCGCTGCTGGTGTTTGCCGCCGTGGCCTGGGGCGCCGTGGCGCTGCTGCGCCGCTTGGTGAACGAGGACACCGCGCCGCGTGCGCTGGTGCTCGCCACGCGCCAGCTCACCGCACGGCCTGGCTATGCGGTGGTGCAGGTCAGCGCACTGGCGGTGGGGCTGTTGGCTTTGGCCCTGCTGGTGCTGCTGCGCACCGACCTGATCGCCAGCTGGCGCAATGCGACGCCGCCGGACGCGCCAAATCGCTTTGTCATCAACATCCAGCCCGAACAGGCCCAGGCGTTTCGCCAGTCTCTGACCGATGCTGGCGTGGATCGCTACGACTGGTACCCCATGATCCGGGGGCGGCTGGTGGGCATCAATGGCCAACCGGTGGACGCCGAGGCGTTTGAGAGCGAGCGCGCGCAGCGCTTGGTCGAGCGCGAATTCAATCTTTCGCACACCGCCGAGCCGCCCGAGCACAACCAGGTGGTTGCCGGTCGCTGGCAGACCAACGAAGCCGATGGTCTGAGCGTGGAAGAAGGCTTGGCCGAGGAGCTGGGCTTGAAGCTGGGCGACACCTTGTCTTTTGACATGGCCGGTGTGGTGCTGGAGCGGCGCATCACCAGCCTGCGCAAGGTCAACTGGGGGTCCTTGCGGGTGAATTTCTTTGTGCTGTTCCCGGTGGCCGAGCTGTCTGATGTGCCACTGAGCTACGTCAGCGCGCTGCGCGCCCCCGAGGGCCAGCCGCGCTTTGACAACACCTTGGTGCGGGCCTATCCCAACATCACCTTGGTGGACATGACCGACACCATTGCGCAGGTGCAACGGGTGCTGTCGCAGGTGATTGCCGCGATCGAGTTTTTGTTTGCCTTTGCGCTGGTGGCGGGCTTGGTGGTGCTGATGGCCACGCTGACCGCCACCCGCACCGAGCGCGAGCGTGAATTTGCGGTGCTGCGTGCGGTGGGTGCGGGCTCGGTGCTGCTGCGGCGCATCCAGTCGGTGGAGTTGCTGGGTGTGGGCGCCTTGGCCGGCGTCTTGGGCTCGGGCGTGGCCATGGTGGTGGGCTGGGCGTTGGCGCGTTACGCGTTTGAATTTGCCTGGCAGCCTGCCTTCTGGGTGCCTGTGGCTGGGGCCTTGGCCGGTGCCGCCTTGGCTTGGCTGGGCGGTTGGTGGGGTTTGCGCAGTGTGCTCAAGGCTCCGGTGGTGCAAACCTTGCGCAGCGCCACGAGCTAGGTCCGCGCTTGACCGACAATTCCCCGTATGCAGATTGAAGAACCCAGCCCCCGCAAGGCCGATGGCCAATTCGCCACCCCGTTCGATTGGATCGGCGGCGAAGAACGTGTGCGCGCGCTGGTGGACCGTTTTTACGACCTGATGGACCTGGAGCCCGGCTACGCCGCGTTGCGGGCCTCACACGGCAACCACCTGAGCGACGCGCGCGACAAATTGTTTTGGTTTTTGTGCGGCTGGCTCGGTGGGCCGTCGCACTACACCGAGCGCTTTGGGCATCCGCGCTTGCGCATGCGCCACATGCCCTTTGCCATTGGCATTTTGGAGCGCGACCAGTGGCTGGCGTGTATGGACCAGGCCATGCGCGAGCAGGGGGTGGACCCCGCTTTGCAGCAGCGCTTGAACAACAGTTTTTTCCAGACCGCGGACTGGATGAGGAACACACCATGAGCGCCGCTGAGCCGCTTGCAGGGGGCCCAGCCCCGCGGTGTGCAACACGCAGGGTGCTCCAGTGAGTGCGGTGCCGATGCTGCGTTTGTGGCCGGGTGTGTTGGCCATGGCGCTGGTGGTGCTGGCCTCGAACATCGGGGTGCAGTTTCTGGTCGGGCAGTGGCTGACCTGGGGCGCCTTCACTTACCCACTGGCCTTTTTGGTCACCGATGTGTGCAACCGGGTGTATGGCGCGCAGGCGGCGCGCCGGGTGGTGCTGGCCGGCTTTGTGGTGGGGGTGGCCTGTTCGCTGGTGGGCAGCCAGCTTCAGGGAGAGTTCGGTCCGCTGGTCACCTTGCGCATCGCGCTGGGTTCGGGGTTGGCCTTCTTGGTCGCGCAGTTGCTGGACGTGGCGGTGTTTGACCGCTTGCGCAACGGCCGCTGGTGGAGCGCGCCGCTGTGGTCTACCTTGGTGGGTGCATCACTCGACACACTGATATTTTTTGGCGTTGCGTTCGCTTCGGCTTTTGTGTTCTTGGAGCCGGCCAATGATGTGGCCTGGGCCAACGAGCTGTTGCCCTTGCTGGGTGTGGGCCCGCTGGCGCCCTTGTGGGTGTCGCTGGCCAGCGCCGAGTGGCTGGTGAAGCTGTC
>CAMBOY010000237.1 GCA_945869245.1 Hydrogenophaga intermedia | reverse complement strand
CGCGGTTGGCGATCAGAATTTTCTTGAACATGGCGATGCCGCCTTATTCAATGACAAACAGGGGCTGACCGTACTCGACCGCCTGGCCGTTGTCGACCAGCATCTGGGTCACGGTGCCGGACTTGTCGGCCTCGATCTCGTTGAGAATCTTCATCGCTTCAACGATGCAGATGGTTTCGCCCTGCTTGATGGTGTCGCCCACCTCCACAAAGGGCTTGGCGCCAGGGCTGGACGCGCGGTAGAAAGTACCCACCATGGGCGACTTGACCATGTGACCGGCCGGCGCGGCGGCTGCCGGCGCCTCAGCCGCAGGCGCGGCCGCCAGCACGGGAGCGGCGGCGGCCATCGGAGCGGCCACCACGGTCTGCACCACCGGCGTGCCGACAGCGCCACCGCCTTTGACAATACGCACCTTGCCCTCGGCCTCGGTGATTTCCAATTCGGACACGTTCGATTCGGACACCAGGTCGATCAGCGTCTTGAGTTTTCTCAGATCCATGGTCACTCCAACGATTGGCCCCTCTGAAAAGAATCACATGATCGCGCAAATGCAGCGATCTTGTCCGGCCAGCAAAGGCCAAGGGGTGGCGCAGTGTACACGAATGGTTACAGATCAACCAGCACCTAGGCCCCCAACAATCGGCGGAGTTGCATGCAAATACAACCGAGTTACCCGATGTTGATCACATCAACTGCACCCACTGGTCCAAATCGCTCTGGTGCACCTGCCCAATTTTGCGGTGCAGCACCGTGCCATCGGCGCCAAACACAACGGTGTAGGGCAAACCGCCCGTGGGGTTGCCCAAGCTGCGGCTGAGCTCGGTGCCAGCCAGGCCGGCCATGCCCACCGGAAAGGCAATGGGCAGCTTTTCGGTGAACTTGCGCACCGATGAGGGCTGATCGACCGCCAGACCCAACACACGCCAGCCCTGCGCACGACGCTGCTCGTAAAACGCATTGAGCAGCGGAATCTCTTCCACACAGGGCGGGCACCACGTGGCCCAAAAATTGAGCAGCAGGGGTTGACCGCGCCAGCCGGCCAGCGGCAGGGGCTGGCCGTCGGGGGTGTCAAAGCTCAAGGTCCAAAATGCGGCTTCGGCTTCTGATAAGACCTCGTTGGGCTGCAAGCGCCACCACGACACGCCAGCGCCAGCGGCGCCAGCCATCACGGCAGCGGAGATCCAAGTGCGTCGGGATAGGCTCATGGCGTGGGATTCTCCAGCAGACGGCGCAAGGCCTGGGCGCCGCCACGCAGCACCCGGCCCTGGGCATCGGGTTTTAAAGCGCCGCGCACATCGTCGCGGTCGTACAGCATCAGGTGCACCAGCACCCATTGGTTCCACTCGTCGCAGCGACTGCGCACGGTGAGCACCTCCACCGGCTCGCCGCGCCAGCCGGTCACCGTGCCGGGCTGGTAGTCCAGCCGACGATCAAGCAGCTGGAACTCGGCGGTTTTTGGGTCATCGCAATACAACTGCAGGTAAATGTCGCTGTGGCGGGTGGCGGTGCCGAGCCACACCGCACCGGCCAGCAGGGGCTCAAAGTCGGCCAGACGCTCCATCCACACCAAGGCCAGCGCGCGCAGCGTGCGCAACTCGTCGGCTTGGGTGACGGGGCAAAACACCGCGATGTGCTCGCGCACGGCGGCGTCCAGCAGAGCGTTGTCGGGCCACGGCCCGCGCGAGCCCAGACCCAGCTGGCGCGCCGCCTGCTGCTTGGCTGTCTGGTATTCCAGCCCGTCTTCCACCACCAGCCGGGCGGCTGTAGCGGCCACAGTGGCCAGGGTGTCGTCGCGTTCAAACATGGCGGCATTGTGCCCGCTCCTACAATCCCGCCATGCACATCCATATATTAGGCATCTGCGGCACCTTCATGGGCGGGCTCGCCGCCCTGGCCCGCGAAGCGGGCCCCCGCGTCACCGGCTGCGACGCCGGCGTCTACCCCCCCATGAGCGACCAGCTGCGCGCGCTTGGCATCGACCTGATCGAAGGCTTTGGCGCCGATCAAATGGCGCTGCGCCCCGACGTGTTTGTGGTGGGCAATGTGGTGAGCCGCGCCCGCCTGCCCGATGGCAACCCGAAATTCCCGCTCATGGAGACGATTTTGGAATCCGGCGCGCGCTACACCAGCGGCCCGCAGTGGCTGGCGGAAAACGTGCTGCAGGGCCGCCATGTGCTGGCGGTCGCAGGCACCCACGGCAAGACCACCACCACCTCGATGTTGGCGTGGATTTTGGAGGCCAATGGGTTGAACCCGGGGTTTCTGGTGGGGGGGGTGCCGCTGAATTTTGGGGTGTCGGCTCGGTTGGGCGGCACATCCGGGTCTGACATTGGCGTTGGCGCAGCCAATGGGCTGGCGGCACGCTCTGCTCCGTGTCCCCCGCCCGCTTTGCGGACTCCTCCTTTACCTGCGCAGAGCGCACCGCCCGCCCAGCGTCCTGTGTTTGTGATTGAGGCCGACGAGTACGACACCGCGTTTTTCGACAAGCGCAGCAAGTTTGTGCACTACCGGCCGCGCACCGCCATTTTGAACAACCTGGAGTTCGATCACGCCGACATCTTTGATGATCTGGCTGCGATCGAACGCCAATTTCACCATTTGGTGCGCACCGTGCCGGGCTCTGGCCGGGTCGTGGTGAATGGACTGGAAGAGAGCTTGACCCGGGTGCTGGGCATGGGCTGCTGGAGCGATGTGCGCAGTTTTGGCTCCGCTGTGTGCGATTTCGCTGCAGATGGGGAGCCCAACGACTTTGTGGTGTTACAGGGTGGCGAGACCGTGGGCCGGGTGCGCTGGAACGTGGGCGGCGTGCACAACCAGCTCAACGCGCTGGCGGCGATTGCCGCAGCCGAGCATGTGGGCGTGGCCCCAGCCGACGCAGCGCGGGCGCTGGCCAGTTTTGAGAACGTGAAGCGCCGCATGGAGGTGCGCGGCACCGTAGCGGGCGTGACCGTCTACGACGACTTTGCCCACCACCCGACCGCGATCCGCACCACGGTCAACGGCTTGCGACGGCAGGTGGGGCCGAACGCCCGCATCCTGGCTGTTTTTGAGCCGCGCAGCAACACCATGAAGCTCGGTACCATGAAGGCCCAGCTGCCCTGGAGCTTAGAAGAAGCGGATCTGGCCTTTTGCCACAGTGGTGGCTTGGGCTGGGACGCCGCCGCCGCGCTCGCGCCCATGGGAGAACGCGCCCAGGTAGCCGACAGCATTGCGGGCGTGATGGACCAGGTGCTGGCCCAAGTGCGCCCGGGCGACCACCTGCTGTGCATGAGCAACGGCGGTTTTGGCGGTATCCACGCCCAATTGCTGGAGCGCCTGGCGCCGCGCTGAACACACACGCCAGCGTGCCCGCACCAGCCGACACCACCCACGCGGTGTTGGCTGGGCGCATTCAGCGACCGGCGCGGCGGGTGGCCACGGCGTAGGACAGAATCTCCAGCGCTTTCTCGCTGTCGCCCCAGCCCAAACAGGCGTCGGTGATGCTCTTGCCGTACTCCAGCGCACCCACCTCGTCTTTGCCAGGGGTGAACTTCTGGGCACCGGCGTTGATGTGGCTTTCGATCATCACGCCAAAGATGCTGGACGATCCGGTGTTCATCTGGGTGGCGATGTCGCGGCACACCTCGAGCTGCTTTTCATGCTGTTTGCTGCTGTTGGCGTGGCTGCAATCGACCATCAGGCGCGGCGTGAGCTGGCCGGCTTGCAGCTCCTTGACCGCTGTGGCCACACTGGCGGCGTCGTAATTGGGCGCTTTGCCGCCGCGCAAAATGACATGGCAGTCCTTGTTGCCCTTGGTCTGCACGATGGCGACCTGACCGTTTTTGTGCACCGACAGGAAATGGTGACCACGCGCCGCAGCCTGAATGGCGTCGGTGGCGATTTTGATATTGCCGTCGGTGCCGTTCTTGAAACCAATCGGGGCCGAGAGGCCCGAGGCCAGCTCGCGGTGCACCTGGCTTTCGGTGGTGCGCGCACCAATGGCGCCCCAGCTGATCAGGTCACCGATGTACTGCGGGCTGATGACGTCAAGGAATTCCGAACCAGCCGGCAAGCCCAAGCGGTTGATTTCGATGAGCAGCTGGCGCGCCATGCGCAGGCCTTCGTCGATGCGGTAGCTCTCGTCGAGGTAGGGGTCGTTGATCAGGCCCTTCCAGCCCACGGTGGTGCGCGGCTTTTCGAAATACACCCGCATCACAATTTCCAGGGTGTCGGCGTACTGGTCGCGCAGCGGCTTCAAGCGGCGGGCATAGTCGATGGCGGCGGCCGGGTCGTGGATCGAGCAGGGGCCAATGATGACCAGTAAGCGGTCGTCTTTGCCGTGCAGGATGCCGCTGATGCGCTGGCGCGTCTGGGCAATGAGGGTTTCGACCGGCGTGCCGCCAATGGGGAAGAAGCGGATGAGGTGTTCGGGAGGAGGGAGCACGGTGATGTCCTGGATGCGCTGGTCGTCGGTGTTGCTGGTTTTGTCGACGGGGCTGGCGTACCAAGCGTCTTTGGCGGCGGTGTTGGGCATCAGAAAGCTCCTCAGGGATAAAACAGTTGAGATCGATTGGCGAAAAAAAACCGCCGGGTGTTTGGGCCCGGCGGTGGTGTGAGGGTGTGCAGCGCGCTTACGCTTGAGCCTCTCGTCCGCCGGGGACAGAGAACCAAAAGTAAAAGCCAAAAAAGGTGGCAGCGCGGGAGTGCATGGCTGTCAATGTAGCACAGATCATTTGACGTGACTCTGACGGACTGGCACCCGACCTCCTGCGAATGTGGCATGTTAGCCACTGCCCATGGGGTGTGCACATGGGTTGGCACGGCCCACCGGGCAGACCTTGGGGCCTTAGTTCGCTGCGCTCAAATGCGGCCCCAACGCCTGCCCGGTGAGCCTTGGCCTGCGCGCGGGTGCACCACAACAGGCGACGACATGGCCAGCTGGCGCTCGATCACCCGAAGGCGGACGGGGTGGGGCTGTGGGTCTTAGTTCGCTGCG
>CAMBOY010000236.1 GCA_945869245.1 Hydrogenophaga intermedia | reverse complement strand
CCGGTTTTCTGCCAAAGAAGCGTTTTCCAAAGCGATTGGCCTGGGTATGCGCATGCCCATGACCTGGCGCCACTGCGAGATTCTCAACGATCCCAGCGGACGGCCGCAGCTGGTGCTGCACGGCGCCCTGAAACACTGGTTTGACGCACAGGGCTGGGTGGCCCACGTGTCTGTGACCGACGAAACCGATTACGCCGCCAGTTCGGTGGTGGTGGAGAAACCTTGATGCACGCTCCTTTGTTCATCGATGTCGCCGGCCTGCGGCTGAGCGACCACGACCGCGCCCGTTTGTCGCACCCCATTGTGGGCGGCGTGATCTTGTTTGGCCGCAACTGGAAAGACCGGCGCCAGCTCACCGCCCTGTGCAAACAGATCAAGGCGGTGCGCAAAGACCTGGTGATTGCGGTCGACCACGAAGGCGGACGGGTGCAGCGTTTTCGCACCGACGGCTTCACCCATTTGCCGGCCATGGCTCGCTTGGGCGAGCTGTGGGCGCGTGCGCCGCGCCGGGGCGAGGCCGCTGCCGGCCCAGCGCTGCACGCCATGAATGTGGCGGTGGCGGTGGGCTATGTCATGGGTGCCGAGTTGCGCGCCTGTGGGGTGGACATGACGTTTGCACCGGTGCTGGACCTGAACCACGCGCGCAGCGGGGTGATTGGCGACCGCGCCTTCGCCCGCGACCCGCAGGTCGTGACCGCGTTGGCCCAGGCCTTGGTACAGGGCCTGGCGGCGGCCGATGTGGCACATTGTGGCAAACACTTTCCTGGTCACGGTTATGCCAGCGCCGACACCCACCACCACACCGCAGTCGACGCCCGGCGCCTGGGGGCGATCCTGAAAGACGATGCCCAGCCCTACGCCTGGTTGTCGGCCACTCTCCAGGCGGTGATGCCCGCGCACGTGATCTATCCGCAGGTTGACAGCTTGCCGGCGGGGTATTCCACCACCTGGCTGCAAGTGGTGTTGCGCCAGCAGATCGGATTCACCGGCGCGGTGTTCACCGACGACCTCAGCATGGCGGCGGCCCGGGTGGTGGACGGCCAGGCGCTGGACTTTGTGCAAGCCGGTCTGCTGGCCTTGGAGGCGGGGTGTGATCAGCTGTTGCTGTGCAACCAGTCGGTGGTCGACGACGGCGCCCCTATCGACGATGCGATCGAAGGCCTGTCGCAGGCGGTCATGCAAGGCGTGTGGACGCCGACGGACGCCAGTGAGCAGCGGCGCCGCGCTTTACTCGCCAAGGGCCCAGCCAAGCCGTGGGATGATTTGGTGCTCAGCGAGCGCTACCAGCACGCGCTGGGCCTGCTGCCCTGAGCTGCCTCAGTTCTGCACGCCCATGCGTTCGAGCTGGTCGGCCACCAGTTCAAGCCGCAACATGGGGTTGTCCAGCGTCAGCATTTGCTGCTTCATCTCCAGTGGCAGCGGCAACAGTTCGAGCCAGCGGTTTGCCAGCCAGCCGCAGTCGTTCCAGTCAAAGGGCTCGCGCAGCGGCAACTGATCGAGCGCCTGGGGCTGGTGCTTGCGCAGGTTGTCGAGCAGGAGCTGCAGCGCGTCGCGCGCGGGCATCAGGTGCTCGGAGACGGCCACGGGCGCGTCGGATTCCAGCAGGCGCACATCGGCGGTCCACAAGCCGTGTGGCAGTTGCTGGGTGGACTGGATCTCAAATCGCTGCCGACCACTGCAGTCGACCGCCCAAACGCCCGGTTGGCTTTTGTCCAGGGTGTGAATGTGCGCGAGTGTGCCCACCTTGGCGAACGATTCGCGGGCAAAACCTGCGGCCCTGGGCTCGGCTGGGTCCAGCGCCTGCCGCACTTCTTCGCCCTCGGTGAGCAAGACCACGCCAAAAGGCGCGTTGTTGCGCTGGCAACGCCCGATCATGTCGAGGTAGCGCAGCTCAAAAATCCGCAGAGGTAACCAACCACCTGGGTACAGCACCGCCTTGAGCGGGAAGAGCGGCAACTGTTGCAAGCCCAGCGGCGCAGTGTCCATGGTGTGTTAGTCCGCGCTCACCGCGTCGGCGCTTTGGCGCTGCAGCATGGCCAGCACATGGGCCACTTGGCCGCGCAGCTCGCGGCGGTCACAAATAAAATCCACCGCGCCTTTTTCTTGCAAGAACTCGGCGCGCTGAAAACCCTCGGGCAGCTTGACCCGCACCGTGTTTTCAATCACCCGGGGGCCGGCAAAACCGATCAGCGCCTTGGGTTCTGCAATCACCACGTCGCCGACAAACGCAAATCCAGCCGACACACCGCCCATGGTTGGGTCGGTCAGCACACTCACATACGGCAGGCCTTTTTTGGCCAGGCGGGTCAGTGCCGCGTTGGTCTTGGCCATTTGCATCAGCGACAGCAGACCTTCTTGCATGCGCGCGCCGCCGGTGGCGGTGAAGCAGATGAAGGGCACTTTCTGGGCGATGGCTTCCTCCACCCCGCGCACAAAACGCTCGCCCACCACCGAACCCATGGAGCCACCCATGAAATCAAACTCAAAGCAAGCGACCACCACACTCAGGCTGTGCACCGCGCCGCCCATGACCACCAGGGCGTCGGTTTCCTGGGTGCTTTCCAGCGCCTCTTTCAGGCGCTCCGGGTACTTGCGGCTGTCTTTGAACTTGAGCGCATCGACCGGAATGACTTCTTGCCCGATTTCGTAGCGGCCTTCGGCGTCCAAGAACGCGTCGAGCCGCTGGCGCGCACCAATGCGGTGGTGGTGGCTGCAGTGCGGGCACACGTTCTGGTTTTTCTCCAGATCGTTTTTGTAGAGCACCGCTTCGCAGCTTGGGCACTTGATCCACAGACCCTCGGGCACGCTGCGGCGCTCGGTCGGGTCGGTGGGGGTGATTTTGGGGGGCAGCAGTTTTTCAAGCCAAGACATCGGGTTCTCCTCGGGAGGCAGCAGAATTAAACCACGGCGACCCGCGCAGAGGTGGAGCATGGGGGCGGGGTGTGCGCCGCCGGGCCGCCCCAAGGCGCAAACGCACCCCCTCGGGGGGCAGCGACCCGCGCAGCGGCGGAGCGTGGGGGCTCCATCTCATGCGTCCAAGGCTTTGCGGATGGTGCGCAGGAAATGGGTCGCCACCGGCACCACTTTTTCAAACGGCTCGTTTTCGATCAGTTGGATGATCTTGCTGCCAATGACCACCGCGTCGGCCGCTTCGCCAATGGCGCGCGCGGTCTCGGCGTCGCGGATGCCAAAGCCCACGCCCACCGGCACATGCACATGGGCGCGGATGCGCGGCAGCATGGCCTGCACCTGGCCCACGTCCAAGGTGCCGGCGCCGGTCACGCCCTTGAGCGACACGTAATACACATAGCCACTGGCCACACGCGCCACCTGCGCCATGCGCTCGTCGGTCGAGGTGGGCGCCAGCAAAAAGATCAGGTCCATTTGTGCCGCGCGCAGCTCGGCGGCAAAGGCTTCGCACTCCTCGGGTGGGTAGTCGACCACCAGCACGCCGTCCACCCCAGCGGTGGATGCGTCGCGCACAAAAGCGCCTGCGCCGTGTTTCTGGTCGTAGCGCTCAATCGGGTTGGCATAACCCATGAGCACCACCGGTGTGCTGGTGTTGTCCTTGCGGAACTCGCGCACCATGGCGATCACCTGGCTCAGGCCAATGCCCAAGGCCAGCGCTCGGTCGCCGGCCTTTTGGATCACCGGGCCATCGGCCGAGGGGTCGGAAAAAGGCACGCCCAGTTCAATCACGTCGGCGCCACCAGCGACCATGCCGTGCATCAGCTTTGGGGTGATGTCGGCGTAGGGGAAACCGGCGGTCACAAACGGAATGAGGGCCTTGCGGCCTTGCGCTTGCAGCGCGGAGAAAGTGTGTTCGATGCGGCTCATGGGGCTGCTCAGGGCTGGATGCGGATGGTCGCCTCGCCGCCTTTGACCGATTGGCCACGGCAGCTGGGGCGGCAATAAAAGTCGGCTTTGGACAGATCGGCCACGGTACCGATGTCTTTGTCGCCACGGCCCGAGAGGTTGACCAAAATCGATTGGGTGGGCTTCATGGTCTTGGCCATCTTCATGGCGTAGGCCACGGCGTGGCTCGACTCTAGGGCGGGGATGATGCCCTCGGTGCGGCACAGGTAGTGAAAGGTTTCGAGCGCTTCGGCGTCGGTGATGCCCACGTACTCGGCGCGGCCGATGTCCTTCAAAAACGCGTGTTCGGGGCCCACGCCGGGGTAGTCCAAACCGGCGCTCACGCTGTGGGTCTCGGTCACTTGGCCGTTGTCGTCTTGCAGCACATAGGTGCGGTTGCCGTGCAGCACGCCGGGGCTGCCCATCTGCAGCGAAGCCGAGTGTTTGCCGCTGTCCAGGCCTTCACCGGCGGCTTCTACGCCGATCAGGCGTGTGCCGGTGTGCTGGATGTAGGGGTAGAAGATGCCCATGGCGTTGCTGCCGCCGCCCACACAGGCCACGACGGCGTCGGGCTGCGCGCTGGTGCAGCCGGCTTCACCCAGCATCTGTGGCATTTGTTTGATGCACTCTTCGCCGATGACGCTTTGGAAGTCGCGCACCATCATGGGGTAGGGGTGTGGGCCGGCCACGGTGCCGATGATGTAGAAGGTGTTGTCCACGTTGGCCACCCAGTCGCGCATGGCTTCGTTGAGCGCGTCTTTCAGGGTCTTGCTGCCCGACTCCACCGGCACCACGGTGGCGCCCAAGAGCTTCATGCGGTAGACGTTGGGGCTTTGGCGCTTGACGTCTTCGCTGCCCATGTAGACCACACACTCCAAGCCGTAACGCGCGCAAATGGTGGCGGTGGCCACGCCGTGCTGGCCAGCACCCGTCTCGGCGATGATGCGCGGCTTGCCCATGCGCTTGGCCAGCATGGCTTGGCCAATGGTGTTGTTGATCTTGTGTGCGCCGGTGTGGTTGAGGTCTTCGCGCTTGAGGAAGATCTGTGCGCCACCGGTCTCTCGGCTCATGCGCGCGGCGTGGTAGATGGGCGAGGGGCGACCCACGAAGTGCGCCAATTCGGATTTGAATTCGGCGATGAACTGCGGGTCGT
>CAMBOY010000235.1 GCA_945869245.1 Hydrogenophaga intermedia | reverse complement strand
CGGGAAGATCAGGTGCTCTTGCGTGAGCACCCGCGCGGCCAGCGTGTCGGCCGTGTCCCCGGGCAGCACCGGCACCACCGCCTGCTCCAGAATTTCGCCGTGGTCGAGCTCCGCAGTCACCCGGTGCACCGTGGCGCCCGCTATCCTGCAGCCCTCGTCGATGGCGCGCTGGTGGGTGTGCAGCCCGGTGAAGGCTGGCAGCAGGCTCGGATGGATATTGACCAACCGCCCGGCGTAATGGTCGACAAAGCCCGGCGTGAGGATGCGCATGAAGCCCGCGAGCACCACCAGCGTGGGCGCATGGCGGTCGATTTCGGCGGCGAGTGCGGCGTCAAAAGCCTCGCGGCTGGGATAGGCCTTGTGGTCCACCACCGCGGTCGCAAGGCCGTGTTCGCGCGCAAACAACAAGCCTTTGGCGTCGGCCTTGTTGCTGATCACGGCCGCAATCTGCGCGCCGTGGCGCTCGCGCCAGCGGCCGCGTTCGGCCGCGCGCACGATGGCCGCCATATTGGAGCCGCCGCCAGAAATCAGGATGACGATGTGTTTGGGTGTGCTGACCATGGCGCGATTGTCCCAGAGCCGCTGAACGGGTCTGGCCGCGCCACAATCGCTCACCCCAGCTCGCATACACACACCCCATGGATTTCACCGCCCAGCCCCTCACGCCCACCCAAGCCCGCGTGCTCGCCACCCTGATGGAAAAAGCCCGCACCGTGCCCGACAGCTACCCGCTGTCGCTCAACAGCCTGCAACTGGGTTGCAACCAAAAAACCGCGCGCGATCCGGTGATGAACCTCAGTGAAGCCGAGGTCGCCGACACGCTGGACGCGCTGCGCGAACGCAGCCTGGTGGTGGAGGTGAGTGGCGCGCGGGTGGCGCGGTTTGAGCACAATTTTCAGCGCGCCGTGGCGGTGCCCGAACAATCCGCCGCCCTGCTCGGTCTGCTGGTGCTGCGCGGCCCCCAAACCGCCGCCGAACTGCGCCTGAACACCGAGCGCTGGTACAAGTTTCTGGACGTGGCCTCGGTCGAAGCCTTTCTGGACGAACTGCAAGAGCGCAGCGCGGACAAAGGTGGCCCCTTGGTGCAGCGCCTGCCCAAAGCGCCGGGTGCGCGCGAGGCGCGCTGGGCGCACCGCTTGTGCGGCGAGCTATCGGCCGAGGCCATGACCAGCGCCGCCGCCGCGCCAGCCGGTGATGGGCGGGTGGCAGCGCTGGAGGTTCGGGTGGCCGAGCTGGAGAGGCAACTCGCCGCGCTACAAGCCGCCTTGGGCCAGGGCTGAGTGGGGTTTGTCGCGGCCCCGACAGCGTGTGCGACGGCAAAAGGCCACACTGCGCCCTGCACGCACACACCGCGCAGGAGACCGCCCCATGGATTTGGCATTCACACCGGAAGAACAAGCCTTCCGGGCAGACATTCGCAGCTGGGTGCGGGCGCATTTGCCCGCCGACATCAGCCACAAAGTCCACCACGCCTTGCGGCTGAGCCGCGACGACATGCAGCGCTGGGCCAAGATGTTGGGCAGCAAGGGCTGGCTCGGCTACGCCTGGCCCCAGCAGTTCGGTGGCCCAGGCTGGAACGCGGTGCAAAAACACCTGTTCGAAGAGGAATGTGCCTTGGCCGGCGCGCCGCGCATTGTGCCTTTTGGTCCGGTGATGGTGGCGCCGGTCATCATGGCTTTTGGCAACCGCGCACAACAAGAGCGCTTTTTGCCCGGCATCGCCAGCGGCGAGGTCTGGTGGAGCCAGGGCTACAGCGAACCCGGTTCGGGCTCGGACTTGGCTTCGCTCAAATGCCGCGCCGAGCGCCAGGGTGATCACTATCTGGTCAACGGCCAGAAAACCTGGACCACCCTGGGCCAATACGGCGAATGGATTTTCTGCCTGGTGCGCACCTCCACCGAAGGCAAACCCCAAACCGGCATCAGCTTTTTGCTCATCGACATGCAATCGCCGGGCGTGAGCGTGCGGCCCATTCAGCTGCTCGACGGCGAATGCGAGGTCAATGAAGTCTGGTTCGACAACGTAAAAGTGCCCGCCGAGAACCTCATTGGCGAAGAAAACAAGGGCTGGACCTACGCCAAACACCTGCTGGCGCACGAGCGCACCAACATCGCCGACGTGAACCGCGCCAAACGGGAACTGGAGCGCCTCAAACGCATCGCCAAAACCGAAGGCGTGTGGGACGACAGCCGTTTGCGCGACCAGATCGCGTTGCTGGAAGTGGACATCGTCGCGCTGGAGATGCTGGTGCTGCGGGTGCTGTCGGCCGAGCGCTCGGGCAAACAGTCGCTCGACATCGCCGGCCTGCTCAAAATTAGCGGCAGCGAAATCCAGCAGCGCTACACCGCACTCATGATGCTGGCCGCCGGGCCTTACGCCCTGCCCTTCATCTTTGAGGCGATGGAGGCCGGCTGGCAGGGCGACTACCCCGGCGGCGTGCTGGGCAACGCGCCCTTGGCCTCGACCTACTTCAACATGCGCAAGACCACCATTTACGGCGGCAGCAACGAGGTGCAACGCAACATCGTCGCGCAGACGGTGCTGGGTTGACACAGCGGCGTTTTTGAGGAGCACCTCCATGGATTTTGATTTCAGCGACGAACAAGAGCAACTGCGCGAGGCGGTGTCGCGCTGGGTGGCCAAGGCCTACCCGTTTGAGCGGCGCCGCACCATCGTGGCCGGTGGCGGGCTGGACCGTGCCACATTCGCCGAACTCGCCGAGTTGGGCCTGACCGCGCTCACCGTGCCCGAGGCGCACGGCGGCCTCGGCATGGGTGCGGTGGAAGCGATGGTGGTGCTGGAGCAGCTGGGCAAGGGCATGGTGCTCGAACCCCTGGGCCAGCAACTGGTGAGCGCCGGTGTGCTGACCCACGCGGGCGCGGCGCTGCAGGCCCAGTGGCTGCCGCGCATGGCCAGTGGCGAAGCGTTGCTGACCCTGGCGCAGCAAGAGCGCGGCGCCCGCTACCGGATCGACCACTGCAGCACCCTGGCCACCCCAGCGGCCAACGGCTGGCGCCTAAGCGGCACCAAACACATCGTGCCCGGCGGCGACCGCGCCGACGGCTGGATCGTGCCGGCCAACACCGCCGACGGCATGGCGCTGTTCCTGGTGGCCGCTGGCGCCCCGGGCGTGCGCGCCAGCGGCTATCTGACCCAAGACGGCAGCCGCGCCGGCGATCTGCAGCTCGACCAAGCCCACGCCACCCTCATCACCCACCAGGGACAGGCGGTGCTGCAAGAAGCCATGGACGCACTGGTGGCCTGCGCCTGCGCCGAAGGCGTGGGCCTGATGGATGCGACCCTGGCCATCACCGCCGACTACCTCAACACCCGCCAGCAGTTTGGTGTGCCAATTGCCAGCTTCCAGGCGCTGCGCCACCGGGTGGCCGACATGAAGATGCAGCTCGAACTCGCACGCTCCATGAGCTACTACGCCACGCTCAAACTCGGAGCGCCAGCGGCCGAGCGCAGCCTGGCGGTGAGCCGCGCCAAAGTGCAGCTGGGCCAGAGCCTGCGTTTTGTCGGCCAGCAGGCGGTGCAGTTGCACGGTGGCATTGGCGTGACCGACGAATACATCGTCAGCCACTGCTTCAAAAAGCTCACCCAACTGGAGATGACCGCTGGCGACACCCTGCACCACCTGGGTCGGGTCAGCGACGGCCTGCAAGACACGGCCGGCGTGTTCGCCTGAACCGCGAGCTCACTCGGGTGCGCGTTCGCGCACAACAGTCGCAAACCGGGGCACACCATTGTCGGTGACATCGCGAAAGCGGTAGGTGACCCAAGCGCCGACCGGTGGCGGCACGCGGCGCTGGGCGTCGCTCAGCCCACTGCCCAGCGCAAACTCCACGCCCTCGGGCGTGCGCACCCGCAGCGCCCCCACCAGCCCCTGGTACTTGCCTTTGCCCGGCGTGTAGCCAATCACCTCGGCCTCGGCGTCGCGTTCGGGTTTGAGCTTGAACACCGCTGCGCTGCGCCCAGGCGCCCACACCGCATCGGCCCGGTGCAGCATCAGCCCCTCGCCACCAATCGCCAATACCGCCGCGAGTCGGTCTTGCAACGCCCGCTCGCTGGCCACCCGCGTTTGATCGACCGCACGCAGCCACGGCACCCCATGGCGGCGCAACAGCGCCGCCAAGCGCCCATAGCGCTCGGCAAACGGCCCGGGCTCGCCCGGCTGATCGAACACCAGATACTGCATCTGCCGCCACAGCGCGGCGTCGGGCTGCTCTCGGCGCGCCAGACCCGACACCGCATCGAACTGCCCGCGCGCGATCCACAACTCGCCATCGAGCGGCGCTGCCGGCAAGGCCTTGAGCCAGTCGGTTGGTGCCGCCACCGTGCGCCCGCTGCGAAAGCGCAGCCGCTGGCCGTCCCACAGCGCGCGCACGCCGTCGAACTTTTCGCTGACCAAAAAGCCGCTGGGGTCGCGCCCGGCGGCCCAAGGCAAGGCCAGTTGCACCCCCAGCACGTCCGAACCCAGCGTCTGGGCATGTGCCGTCGGGTGCCAGCTGCCAGACCACGCACCCAGTGCGGCCCCCAGCAACAGGCGCCGCCGAATGGGGCATGGGTCTGCGCCAGAGGGCGCAACCGTGTGCAAAGCGCTGTGCGCCATGTGTATCCTCCCTGGGCGCTGACGGCCCTTGGGGACTCATGATGCCGGCGGATCGCCCGGCGCGGGGCCAAAGCCCGTCCCGGCTGCGGGCTTTGCAGTACCACGGCGGCAGCGCCGGGACTCAATGTGGCCGGATGCGCGAGGTCTTGGGCAGGTGCACCATCAAAACTCCATCTGATCGCTCAGGATGCGGCGGTTGCGCAAGATGAAGTCTTCCCACAGGCTGGGCACATACGGCGCGTACAGCAGCGGCATGTGGGCCTGTTCTGGTGTGCGGTTGCCCTTGCGGTGGTTGCAAGCCTTGCAGGCGGTCACCACATTCATCCAGCTGTCGCTGCCGCGCTGGCCCAGCGGCACGATGTGCTCGCGGGTGAGATCGGCGTCGGGGAAATGGTCTCCGCAATAGGC
>CAMBOY010000234.1 GCA_945869245.1 Hydrogenophaga intermedia | reverse complement strand
CCACCGCCACCATCGACACCGCCACCAGCGTGGCCGCCATGGTGTGGGCGCTGCGCAGGTCAAAGGCCTGCACCCGGTCATAAATGGCCACCGCGATGGTTTTGGTCTCGCCTGGGATGTTGCCGCCCACCATCAGCACCACGCCAAATTCGCCCAGGGTGTGCACAAAAGTGATCACCAGCGCCGACAGCACACCGGGCCAAATCAGCGGCAGCTCGATGCGCCAAAACACCTCCAGCGGGCTCAGCCCACAGGTCAGGCCGGCCTCGCGCAGGCCGCCGGGCACGCTTTCAAACGCGCGTTGCATGGGCTGCACCATGAACGGTATGTTGAACACCACCGAGGCCAGCACCAGCCCGGCAAAGTTGAAGGTGAGCGACAGGCCAAAGCCACTGAGCCACTGGCCAATCCACGACCGCCCGCCCACACCCACCAGCAGGTAATAGCCCAGCACCGTGGGCGGCAGCACCAGGGGCATCAGCACCGCGGCTTCGATCCACACCTTGTGTGGGCCGCGTGTGCGCGCCAGCCAGCGCGCCAGCACCAGCGCCGGCAGCGTCAGCACCAGCAGCGTGGCCCAAGCCAGCTCCACCGACAACCACAGCGCTTGCCAATCCATGCGGGTCTTTCAGCGCGGCACGGCAAAGCCGTAACGTTCCAGCACCGCTTGGGCAGCCGGGCTGCTCAGGTGGGTGTAAAACGCCTGGGCGGCGGGCGGCGCGTTTTTCATCAGCGCCATGCGCTGCAGCAGCGGCTGGTGCCAGGCCTCGGGTATCAGGGCAAAGCTGCCCCGGCTGGCCACACTGGGCGCCAAAGCCAGCGACTGCGCCACGATGCCGCCTTGTGTCGAGCCCGACAGCGCAAACTGCGTGGCCTGTGAAATGTTTTCGCCCATCACCAGCCGGCCCTGCAGCGCGGCCCACAGGCCGGCGTGCTGCAGCGCTTCGCGGGCGCGGGTGCCATAGGGCGCGTGTTCGGGGTTGGCGATGGCGAGCTTCTTCAAGCGGCCGTCTTGCAGCGCCAGGGCCAGGTCGCGCAGCTCACCATCGGCCCGCAGCGCCGAGCCGTGCGGCACCATCAGCCCAATGCGCCCGCGCGCGTACAAGCGCCCACGGTCTTGCGCCACACCCGCGTCGGCCAGCTGAAACACAAAACGCTCGTCGGCCGACAAAAACAGGTGAAACGGCGCCCCCTGCTGCAGCTGCGCAAAAAACTGCCCAGACGAACCAAACACCAGCCGCAGTTGCAGCCCGGTTTGCCCCCGGAACTGGGCGTAGATGTCTTCCAGCGCAAACTGCAAATCGGACGCGGCCACCACCGTGGCGCTGGGCTGTGCCCAAGCAGGGGCGGCGCAGGCCAAGCCGGCCAGCAGCAGGTGGCGGCGCTTGAGTGTGGTGGGGTGTTGTGTCATGGGGGTGGAGTGTACTTCGATATATTTTTGAATGGATATCGGTGTTTGCCATGGCTCATTGGTTTTGGGCCTGTGATGCCGATACCATCGCCCCTGGAGCACCCACCATGACCCAGCCCGACACCCCTGAAGACCCCGCCACACCGGTGCGCTTGCGCGCGCGCCTGCGCCTGCAGGCCGGGGCCGACATTCACCTGGGCCCCGGGCGGGTGGATTTGCTGGAGGGCATTGCACAGACCGGCTCCATCGCCGAAGCGGGCCGGCGTTTGGGCATGAGCTACCAGCGCGCGTGGTCGCTCGTCAAGGCCATGAACGGGGCCTTCTCCGCGCCCCTGGTGGACAAGCAGCGTGGCGGCCACGCCGGCGGCGGCGCAGCGCTCACCGAGTTGGGCACAGCGGTGCTACAAGCCTATCGCCGCGCCGAACAGGCGGCCGAGCGCGCGGCAGCGCCGCATTTGCGGGTGGCGCTGACGGCGGTGCGCCAGCCCCATGGCCAGCGCTGATCACAGCTGCGTGCGCAGCCGCCAAATCTCGGGGAACAACACCACGTCCAGCATCTTGCGCAAATAGCTCACGCCACCGGTGCCGCCGGTGCCGCGTTTAAAGCCAATTACGCGCTCCACCGTGGTCACATGGCGAAAGCGCCACAGGCGAAACGCGTCTTCCAGATCGGCCAGCTCTTCGCCCAGCTGATACAAATCCCAGTGGGCTTTCGGGTCGCGGTACACCTGCAACCACGCTTGTTCGACCTCGTCGTTGGCCTCGTAGGGCTGAGTCCAGTCGCGCTGTTGGTGCGAAGCCGGCACCTTCAGGCCACGGCGCGCCAGCAAGCGCAGCGCCTCGTCGTACAGCGAAGGCGCGGCATACGCGGCCTGCACCGTGGCCAAGCGCTCCGGGTGGTGGGCGTGGGGCTTGAGCATGGCCGCGTTTTTGTTGCCCATGGCAAATTCAATGCAGCGGTACTGGTGGCTTTGAAACCCGCTGGACTGCGCCAGGTAAGGCCGCAGCGCGCTGTATTCGGGCGGCGTCATCGTGGCCAACACGTCCCAGGCGTGCACCAGCTGCTCCATGATTTTGGACACCCGCGCCAGCATCTTGAACGCCGGGTTGAGTTCGTCGTTGGCCAGGTGCCGAATGGCCGCGTGCAGCTCGTGCAGCATCAGCTTCATCCACAGCTCGCTGGTTTGGTGCTGCACGATGAACAGCATTTCATCGTGGGCTGGCGACAGCGGGTGTTGCGCACTCAGAATGGTGTCCAGCTGCAAGTAGTCGCCATAACTCATGTCGCGGCTGAAATCGAGCTGCGCTTTTTCGTCGCGGACGATGCCTTCGGTGTGATGCGGGCAAGTCATGGTCAGGTCACTGCATGTTTGCGGTTGAACTCTGGGCGCTGCCACTCAGCTGTCTCCAGCACTTGGCGCAGGTGTTCCACCGAGTGCCACACGTCTTCAAACCCGATGTACAGCGGTGTGAAACCAAACCGCAAAATGTCTTGGTGGCGCCCACCGTCGCCCGCGCGGAAATCGCCCACCACACCGCGCGCAATCAGCGCCTGCACGATGGCGTATGCACCTTCGGCTCGCGTCAGGCACACCTGCGACCCGCGCTGCGCGTGTTCGCGCGGCGTGGCCAGGCCCAGGCCGTGGCCGGCGCAGCGCTCTTCCACCAGGCGGATGAACAAGTCGGTCAGCACGAGCGACTTGGCCCGCAGCGCGGCCATGCCGCCCAGCGCCTCGGCCGCCAGCAGCGTGTCCACGCCGCAGTCCAGCGCGGCCAGGCTGATCATGGGTTGTGTGCCGCACTGGTAGCGGGTGATGCCCGGGGCGGGCTGGTAATCGGGCGTGAAGGCAAACGGCGCGGCGTGGCCCCACCAGCCGGCCAGCGGCTGCCAAAAACGGTCCGCGTGTTGGGGGTTCACCCACACAAACGCCGGCGCGCCCGGCCCGCCGTTGAGGTATTTGTAGCCACAGCCCACCGCAAAGTCGGCCTTGGCGCCACGCAAATCCACCGGCACCGCGCCCGCGCTGTGCGCCAGGTCCCACACGGTCAAGATGCCTTGGGCGTGCGCGGCGGCCGTCACCGCGGCCATGTCGTGCATGGCGCCGGTGCGGTAGTTCACATGCGTCAGCATCAATATGGCCACGTTGGCCGTCAGCGCTGCGGCAATCTCTTCGGGCTCCACCAGCACCAGCTCCAGGCCGTGCTGCTTGCACAACGCCTCGGCGATGTAGAGGTCGGTGGGGAAGTTGCTGCGCTCGCTCACGATGCGCGTGCGCTGCGGTGCGTCGGCCTTGGCGATGGCAATGGCCGCGCTCAGCACCTTGAACAGGTTGATCGACGTGCTGTCGGTGGCCACCACCTCGCCCGCGCCTGCGCCAATCAGCCGCGCAATCTTGTCGCCCACCGCCTGCGGCATGGCAAACCAGCCGGCCTTGTTCCAGCTCTGGATCAGGTCGGTGCCCCATTCGCGGGTCACCACATCGGCCACCCGCTCGGGCGTGGCGCGCGGCATCACACCCAGCGAATTGCCGTCCAGATAAATGGTGCCGGCGGGCAAAGCAAACAGATCGCGCAGCGCGCGCAGCGGGTCTTGGGCGTCAAGCGCCTGGCAGTCTTGCAAAGTGGTCATGGTCGGGTACCGATTCAAAGTTCGCGGAGGATGGCACGCACCGGCGACGCGTCGGCGGTGGTGAGCCGCAAGGGCAGGGCAATCAGCTCGTAATCGCCCTCGGGCACATCGTCGAGCAACAGGTTTTCCAGCACACGCAGGCCGCGCTGGCGCAGCACCTGGTGGGCGTCCAGCGTTTTGCTGCTGGCTGGGTCCACACTGGCGCTGTCGGTGCCCACCAGCCGCACGCCGTGGTCGGCCAGCAGCGCAATGGTCTCGGGCGCAAAAGCGGGCAGGGCGTTGTCAAACGCGTCTTGCGGCATGCGGGTGTACATGCGCACCAAGACCCTCTGCGGCAACTGTTGCATGGCGTGGGCGATGTGCTCAGGCAACACCAGCGGCCCGCAGCCCATGGCGTGAATCACCCGGCACGGGCCAATAAAGGTGTGCAGATCCACATCACCAATGGCCGCGCCGGTTGGGTCGTAATGCAGCGGCGCGTCGGCGTGCGCGCCCACATGCGGCGACAGCGTGATGGCACTGACATTGACCGGGCAGCCCGGCCCAATGCTTGCCACCCACTGCTGGCTGTAAGCCGTGTCACCCGGGAAGACGGGCGAGCCGGCGTGGACTGGAGGGGAAATGTCCCAAAGCTTTTTCATGGTCCGGCGAAGGTAGCACCGGCGAAAAAAGCGTGGTGTCGGTTATTTGCAACGGGGTGCAAAAATAGTTTAGGTGTGATGTAAGTTGGGGGGCTTTAGGCTGAAAGCGGCAGTTCCTCACTGTCCGCTACGGAGCAGACTGTCGCGCCGGCAGGCATATGTCAAATGGCCTTGGTCTGCTGCCGAGCGCCGCCGCCGGAATTAGCAGATCCAGAATAGCGCGCCGCTTTCTCCTAGACAACCAATTCAACGCACGGTAAAAACGCGGCGATCGTGCTCGCGCGTCGCTTCGGCATACGTTTGGCCCCACTCTCTGTATATTTCACGGAGTTGGACGTGCGTCAATGACTATGGCGCAAGCGTCGGAAGGACCTGAA
>CAMBOY010000233.1 GCA_945869245.1 Hydrogenophaga intermedia | reverse complement strand
GCGCCGCGTCAGCGCGGCTTCGCGCTCGGCGATGGACGCCGGCGTTTCTTCAAACAATTGCGCGGCCACGGTGGCCGATCCGCGTACACCGCTCAGTCCCGTGATGCGCACGGTCTTGGTCCATTCGCCTTGGCGCATGGCCACTTCGTCGCCCAGCTTCACTTCGCGTCCGGCTTTGGCGGCTTGCCCGTTGACCGCCACGCGGCCCAGGCCAATCGCCTCGGCGCTGAGGCTGCGGGTTTTGTAAAAGCGCGCGGCCCAGAGCCATTTGTCGAGCCGCACACGGCCTGTGGCGTTGTCGCTCTGGGCCATGGGCGCTCGCTTTAGTCTTGGGCGCCCAAGGCCAGCGCCTGCTCTCGGCTGGTGGCCAGGGCCGCCGCATCGACCGGGCTGCGGGTGGGCCAGCCCTGCAGGTGCTGTTCGGCCAGGCTGGCCATGCCGTCGATCCAGGCCGGGCTGTCGTTGAGGCAGGGGATGTACTGGAAGCGCTCGCCACCGGCGTGCTCAAACGCTTCGCGCACTTCCATCTGGATTTCTTCCAGTGTCTCTAAGCAGTCGCTTACAAAGCCGGGGCAGCACACGTCCACGCTTTTGAGCCCTTGTTGGGCCTTGGCCACGAGCGTAGGCTCGGTGTAGGGTTCGAGCCATTTGGCCTTGCCAAACCGCGACTGGAAGGTGATGGTGTATTCGCCTTGGCTCAGGCCCAGGGCCTCCGCCAGCAGGCGACCGGTTTTGTGGCATTCGCAGTGGTAGGGATCGCCCAGCAGCAAGGTGCGCTCGGGCACGCCGTGAAAGCTCATCACCAGATGCTCGTTGCGGCCGTGCTGTTCCCAGTGGGCGCGGATGCGCTGGGCCAGCGCGCCAATGTAGGCCGGGTGGTCGTGGTAGCGGTTGATGAAGCGCAGCTCGGGCAGCTGGCGGGTCTTTAGCCCCCAATAGGCCACTGCGTCGAACACGCTGGCGGTGGTGGTACCGCTGTATTGCGGATAGGCGGGCAGCACCAGGATGCGGGTGTGTCCGTCGGCGCGCAGCTGGTTCATCACGCTCTCCACCGAAGGCACGCCATAGCGCATGGCGGGCACCACGGTGACGCTGTGGCCGCGCAGGGCCAGGGCCTCGCCGAGCAAAGCGGCTTGGCGCTCGGTCCACACCTTCAGCGGCGAGCCATCCGGCGTCCAGATACTGGCGTACTTGGCAGCCGATTTTTTGGGCCGCACCCGCAGAATAATGCCGTGCAGGATCAGCTTCCAGATCGGGGCCGGGATTTCGACCACCCGAGGGTCGCCCAGAAATTCGGCGAGGTATCGACGCAGGGCCGGGGCGGTGGGTGCGGCGGGGGTGCCCAGGTTGCACAACACCACCGCCGTGCGGGGCGCCTGCCCATGAGAAAAAGAAGGTTCTTTGCGAAATGCCATGCGCTATTCTCCTTCACTCATGAAAGCCCTTGCCCCCACTCCAACGTTGGCACCCGGCGCCGCACAGTGCTGGATGCGCGCCGACTTCGATCCGCGTGTGGTGCAGGCCATCTCGATCGACCTGGACGACACCCTGTGGCCCATCGGTCCGACCATTGTGGGGGCCGAGGCGGCGCTGCAGGCTTGGCTGGGCGAGTACGCGCCCGCCGCCGCGCGCCTGTCTGAGCAGCCCGGGGTGCGCACGCGCTTGCGCCAGGCGGTGCAAGCGCGCTGTCCCGAGCGCCTGCACGACCTGAGCTATTTGCGCCAGGCGAGTATTGAGGCGCTGTTGCGCGAAGCAGGGGAGGACCCGACGCTGGCGCCAAGCGCATTTGCGGTGTTTTTTGCTGCCCGCCAGCAGGTGACCTTGTTCGACGACGCGCTGCCTGCGCTGCAGCGCTTGGCTGCGCGTTACCCGGTGTGCACCCTGTCCAACGGCAACGCCGATGTGCATCGGGTGGGCATTGGCCAGTGTTTTGTGGGCACGGTCACGGCCAAAGACTTAGGGGTGGCCAAACCCGATGTACGGGTGTTCGCCGCCGCGTGCCAGACTCTGGGCTGCGAGCCGCCAGCGGTGCTGCATGTGGGCGACGATCTGCAGCTCGATGCGGTGGGCGCGCTGCGCGCCGGTGTGCCGTGTGCCTGGGTGCACCGGGGCGCCGATCCCGCCGCGGCCTTGGCCGACTGGCCGTCGGACGAAGCGCAGCCCCAGGTGGTGGTGCGCGATTTGTTGGCGCTGTGTGCGGTGCTGGGCGTGTGATGGTGGTGCAGTGAACAAGGAGACGCAGATGTCGCTGGTGGTTGTGGGGATTTCGGCGTCGCGCGCCATTCGGCCGCTGTGGGCCGCGTGTGAACTGGGCGTGGCGTTTGAGCACCGGCCCACGCCCTATCAGGGCGGGGCCACCCGCACGCCCGAGTTTTTGGCGATGAACCCCAATGGGCACATTCCGGTGTTGATCGATCAGCGCGACGTGGCCGCCCCGGTGACGGTGTGGGAGAGCATGGCCTGCGCGCTGTACTTGGCGCGGCGCTGTGGCCGCTGCGATGGCAGCGACATCGGCCCGGCCAACGCGGCCGAAGAGGCCGAGGCGCTGCGCTGGGCGTTTTGGGTGGTGTCCGAGGTGGAGGCCGATGCTCTGACGGTGCTGATGCACCGCCGCGCCATGCCCGAAGACCGGCGCCGCCCCGAGCTCGCCGACGCCGCCGAAAAACGCCTGATCGTGCCGCTACAGGTCTTGCAGCAGCATCTGCAAGCGCGGCAGGCCATGGGCCAGGCGCATCTGGCGGCGGCGCGTTTCACCGTGGCCGACTTGGTGGTGGCCAGTGTGCTGATGTGGCTCAAGGCTGGCCGGTTCTCGCTGGCGCCCTGGCCGCTGGTGGGGCCGTGGCTGGACGCCTGTCTGGCGCGTCCGGCTTACGCCCAGGCCAAGGCTTTGCCCTGAAGCAGGGCGGCCGCGTTGTCGCCAGCGCGCACCGCGCCTTCCAGGGTGGCGGGGTAGGGCCCGTCCACATAATCGCCGGCCACCACCAAGCCGGGTGCCACCGCCGCTGGCGGGCGGCGCAGGCCCGGTGTGCAGGCGAAAGTGGCGCGTTTGTCCACCACGGTTTGCAGCGCCTGCAGATCGGGCAAGTCCAGCACCCGCCGCGCGTGGGCCAAGACACTGTGCTCCAACGCTTGCGTGCTGCCCTGGGCATCGCTCACCACCAGCGCCAGCAGCCCGGCGTGTGATGAGCCTTGCAGCTGCCCGCGGTCGAATGCGAACTGGGCCACGCGGCCGGCTTGTTCGGGCGCGGCCGGCAAGGCCAGCATCGGGTCGGACAAGCGCGCCTGCGGCGACCAGGCGTAGACCGTGGCGATGGCGGTGTGGTCCAGCGCGCCGGCGCTGGCCGCCCAGGCGGGCGCCAGCTCGCGCAGCGCGCGCGCAGCCACCGGTGCTGAGGTGGCCCAGACCAGTTGGCGCGCATGGGCATGGCGGCCGTCGGCCAGGCGCAGTTGCCACCCGCCATCCACCTGGGCCAGCGCCGACACGGTGCTGCCCAGCCACAGTGCGTGGCCCTGGGACTGCAGCCAGTCGCCAGCCGCCTGGGGCAGCAGGGCGCCCAGGTCGCTGCGCGGCAGCAGCAGCGCGGCGGGCGGGTAATGGTGCTGGCCCAGCCGGGTCACCGGGCCGGCCAGCGCGTCTTGCATCACCCTCAAAAACACCACCGCGCTGGCGCGCTCGGGCGCCACGTTCAGGGCCGACACACACAGCGGCTCGATCAAATCGCGCATGACTGCGCCGGGCACCGTGCGGCACAGCGCGGCCACGGTGAGGTGGGGTGCGCACACAAAGCCGCGCAGGCGCCAGCCGGTTGCGGTGGCGAGCCAGCGCAGTCGGTCGCGCAGCGGCCAATCGCGGTGCGTCAGCATGGCCAGCAGGCTGTCGGCCGGTGCGGGCCAACGCGCCGCCCAGGCCGGGGTGCGCAGGCCGGCGCCGCCGGGCTGGGGCAGGCCCAGCGGCAGGGTGAGCACTGCGTGGTGCAGGTCCACGCCCAAGCTGTGCATCAGGCCCAGGCTGGCGCGGTAGGCGCCGATCAGGATGTGCTGGCCGTTGTCCACCGTCCAGCTGTGCCCATTCGGACTTGAGATGTCCAGGCTGCGCGCCCGGCCGCCGAGTTGGGGCGCGGCTTCGATCAGGGTGACTTGGCGCCCGGCGCGGGCCAAGGCCACAGCGGCGGCCAGGCCGGCCCAGCCGCCACCCACCACGGCAACATCCAGTGTTGCTGCGTCGGGTGGGGTGTTCACAGGCGGCCCAGGGCCTGCACTTTCCAGGCCAGCCAGAGTTTGCGCAGCGGCGTGAGCGCGACCCGCTGGGTCAGCACCGGCAGCGGGTCGGCGGCGATTTCGCGCAGCAGAGTGCGGTAGATGCTGGCCATCATCAGGCCGGGTTTTTGGGCCCGGCGGTCGCAGGCGGGCAGCAGGGCCAGCGCTTGGTCATACACACCGAGCGCGCGCTCGCACTGAAACGCCATCAGGGCCATGAAGCGGCGCTCAAAGTCGGCGCGGTCGTTCACCTGTTTGTGTTTGAGCAGCTCGTGTGCCTTGACATCAAAGCGCTGCAGTTCGTTGATGGGCAGGTAGATGCGGCCGCGCGCGGCGTCTTCGCCCACATCGCGGATGATGTTGGTGAGCTGCAGTGCAAGCCCCAGCTGGTGGGCGTAGCGGGTGGTGTCGGCGTGGGTCTGGCCGAAGATGCGGGCGGCGACTTCGCCCACCACGCCCGCCACCCGGTGGCAATAGGGCTGCAGCTGGGCGAAGTCGAGGTAGCGGTTCTGGTCCAGGTCCATCTGGCAGCCGTCGATCACCGCCTGCAGCGATGCGGCTTCGATGCCGTACACCGGCACATGCGGCATGAGCGCCTGCATCACCGGGTGCTGCGGCTGGCCGGCGAAGCTGCGCGCCACCTCTTGGCGCCACCAGGCCAGTTTGGTCTGGGCCACGCCCAGGTCGGTGGCTTCGTCCACCACATCGTCCACCTCGCGGCAAAAGGCGTAAAAGGCGGTGATGGCGGCGCGCTGCGGCGCGGGCAGAAACAGAAAGGCGTAATAGAAACTGCTGCCCGAGGCGGCGGTTTTGTCTTG
>CAMBOY010000232.1 GCA_945869245.1 Hydrogenophaga intermedia | reverse complement strand
CACCAGCGCCACACCCCGCGCGGGATCGGGCACAAATTTCAGAATCACCGATTTGAAGTTCACCAGCAGCGCTTCGGGCGTGGCGTTGTAGGGGCGCAGGCCCTCGCCGTCGAAGGCGTGGGGGTCGCGCGCGGGCAAGGCAAAGGCGCTTTGATCGAGCACGATGTCGCCCAGCACCACCTGCATGCCCTGGCTGTGCAAGACGGCAAACGCCTGTTGCAAGCGTTCGAGCACCAGTTTGGGGTCGCCACCGCCCCGAATGTACAAATTGCCACGCAAGGCGCCGCCACCGATTGAGCCGTCGGTGAAGAAACCGGTGCGCCAGGTGAAGTCCTGCCCCAACAGGTCGATGGCGGCGAAGGTGGTCACCAGCTTCATGACCGAGGCCGGGTTCACCGGCTGGTTGGCGCGCGCCTGCAGCACCGGCGCGCCCTGTGGCGACAGGGGCGCCACCACGCCAAAGAAGGCCTGAACTGGCAGGCCGGCTTGTTGCAGTGCGCGGGCCACTGGAGCGGGCAAGGGGGTGTCGGGTGCGGCCACGCTTTGGGCGCTGGCGCCACTGAGCCAGCCCCAACAGCACAGCATGGCAAGGCGCCGCAGCGCAGCAGGCAAATTGGTCTTCATGGGGCCATTATGGGCGCGGCCCCTGGCCGATAATTCGCGCCATGACCCACAGCCCCGACCTGACCGGCACCCCCTGCCTGGCCATCGACACCAGCACCGACACGCTGTCGCTGGCGCTGCGCGGCGCCGACGGTCGCGTCTGGCGCCACCAGGGCGCCGGTGGCGCCCAAGCCTCGGCCCAGTTGCTGCCCGCTTTGGGTGAACTGTTGGTGCAGGCGGGCTTGCGGGGCACCGAGTTGGCCAGCATCGCCATGGGCCGTGGCCCGGGCGCCTTCACCGGGCTGCGCACCGCGTGTGCGGTGGTGCAGGGCTTGGCCTATGGCTGGAGCAGCGCCGAGCGGCCGCAGGGCGTGCCGGTGTTGCCGATCGATTCGCTGCTGGCCCTGGCCGAAGAAGCCGCAGCCCAAAGCGCGGTGCGCTGGACCCGGGTGCTCAGCGTGCTCGACGCCCGCATGGACGAGGTCTATGTGGCCGCCTATGCATGGGCCGACGGCGCCTGGACCACCCGCTTGCCCAGCGCCCTGTGTGCGCCGGCCGACGTGGCCGCGCTGGTGCAGGCACAGTTGCCCGACTGGGCCACGGCGCTGCAAGACGGCGACGCGCACACCGGTTGCGCCGGCAACGCCTGGGCGGTGTACCCGCAGGCGCTGGCGGGTCTGAGCGGCGCGCGCCGGGTGGCGCTGCCCAGTGCCGACGCGCTGTTGCGCCTGGCGCCCGCGGCCTGGCGCGCCGGGCAGGCGGTGCAAGCCGCCGACGCCCTGCCGCTGTATGTGCGCGACAAGGTGGCCTTCACCACCGCCGAACGCGAAGCCGGCCTGCACAAGGCCGCCGCTCGCCCATGACGCTGCCGCCTGCGTGGCCCCGTGGCCCGCAACGGCCCGATACGCCGCCATCGGGCACTTGGCGCGCCATGTTGGCCAGCGATGTGGACGCCGTGCACGCGCTCGACGCCCGCGCCTACGCCCACCCCTGGAGCCGCGCCAACTTTGCCGACGCCATCGCCAGTGGCTACGTGTGCGCCTGCCTGTGCGCCGCCGACGGCGCGCTGATGGGCCACATGGTGGTGATGCGCGGTGTGGGTGAAATGCACTTGCTCAACATCACTGTGGCGCCCGAGCACCAGGGACAGGGTCTGGGTGCGGCCCTGCTGGGCGACCTGGTGCGCTGGTCACAGGCCGAAGGCGCTGAGGCGCTGTGGCTGGAAGTGCGCCAGAGCAACGAGCGCGCGCGCCGCTTGTATGTGCGCAGCGGCTTTGAGGCAGTGGGCCTGCGCAAAGGCTATTACCCCGACGGCCGGGGCCGCGAAGACGCGGTGGTGATGCGGCTGACCCTGCCCCCCGCATTCGGCACAATCGCCCCATGATGCAGGACCCGCCCACCGCCCCCGGCGACGCCGACCACCCCGCCGCGCTGACCGGTTTTGTACCCCAGCTCGATGCGCGCCAGCGCGCCATGCTGGCTGAGATGGGCGTGCGCGTGTGGGCGCCCGTTGCCGATGCGGTCGCCGCCGCGCCGGCTGAGCCGGCCCCCGTCCAGGCACCGGCGGCGCTGGTCGCGCCTGCGGTCGCCACCGCCCCAGCCCCAGCCCCAGCACCCGTGGCACGCCCGCTCGCCCGCCCCGCTGCTGCGCCTGTGCGCTCCGATGCGCCGCCCCCGGCGGCGCTGCCGCTGGGCCAGCGTCCGGCTGGCATAGAGCACATGGACGCCAGCGCCTTGCGCGCCGCCGTGGCCAGCTGCGAGGCCTGTGGCCTGTGCCGCAGCCGCAGCCACACCGTGTTTGGCCAGGGTGATCCGTCGGCCACGTGGCTGGTGGTGGGCGAAGCCCCAAGCGAAGCCGAGGATCTGGATGGCCAGCCCTTTGTGGGGATGGAGGGCCGTTTGCTCGACAACATGTTGCGGGCCGTGGGCCGCAGCCGCAGCGGCGCGGGCGCCCAGGGCGCCTACCTGACCCAGGCGCTCAAGTGCCGCCCGCCCGCCAGCCGTGGCCCGCAGGCGTCCGAAGTGGCGCAGTGCGAGCCGTATCTGGCGCGCCAAGTGGCCCTGCAGCAACCCCGCGTGATACTGGCCATGGGGCGTCTGGCGGTGCTGTCCCTGCTCAATACCCCCGAGCCCATTGGGCAACTGCGCGGCCGGGTGCACCGTTACCAGGGCGTGCCACTGATCGTCACCTTTCACCCCTCGTTCTTGCTGCGATACCCCGGCGAAAAAGCCAAGGCCTGGGACGACCTGTGCCTGGCCATGGACACCGACGCCGCCTCGGGTTAAGGGGTGGAGCGTGGGGGCCACAACACCATGGCGATCGCCAGCATCACCAAGGCCACGGCGGCCCAGTCTTGCCAGTGCAAGCGCTCGCCCAGCCACAGCGCGCCGCTGAACACGCCCAGCACCGGAATCATCATCACCGACAAGGTCGACGCAATGGGTGGCAGATCGCGCGCCAGCGACAGCCAGACCACCTGCGCAAACGCAAACACGCCAATCGCGTTGTAGACAATCGCGGCCCACACCGTGGGGGTGGGCGCGACCCAGGCGTCGGCTTCGAACAGCAGGGCCACCGCGCTCATCCAGCCGGTGGTGATCACCAGCATCCAGAACGAAATCGCCAGCGTGGGCGCCTCCATGCGGGTGCGCCGCAGCAGCTGGGTGCCCAGCGCCCAGGTGGCGGCGGCCACCAGCATCATGGCCACGCCTTCTGGTTTGCCGGCCAACGCGGTCACCTCGTGCCACAGCAGCAGCGTCACGCCGCCTGCGGCCGCACTCACGCCGGCCCAGGCCCGTGCCCCAAGCCGCTGGCCAAACCAGATCGCGCCGAGCACCGCTGAGAACACCGGCATGGTGTAGCCCAGAATCGCCGCCCGCCCACTGGACAGCGTCTGGATCGCCAAGATGGCCAGCGTGTGCCAGAACAGCATGTTGAACACCGTGAGCACCAGCAGTTCGGGCCAGTCGCGCCGGGCGATGCGCAGTGGTGTGCCCTTGAAGTGCAAAAACAGCCACAACAGCGGCAGCCCCAGCCACATGCACAGGGTGCGAAAAGTCAGGGGTGGAAATCCGGTCACGCCCAGTTTCATCACCGGCCAGTTCAGCCCCCACACCACCGTCAGCAGCACCAGCAGGGTTTTTTGTTGGGCGCTTAAGCGGTGCATGGCGCTGGTCCGATCGCGTGGCTGTGGGATACTTGGGTCGTCATATATGACTTAAATGAATGATATATGTTTACTTAGATGGCGAAGAATTCTTATTTGTTCTATCATTGGTACGCATGTGGCGCAGCTTGTTGGCTTGGCACTTGATGAGGCGGATGACCCAGCGTTGGTGGACAGCGCTGTGCCTGTGTGTGGCAGCGCACGCCGCTTGGGCCCAAGCGGACGACCGGGTGTTGACCTTTCGGGTGCAGTCGCACGATTTGGCCCGATACCAGAACTACATGCAAGGGCGTGATCCGCTGGATATCGGCGAGATCTTTCGGGTCGGTTTGACCCGGCACACCGCCGAAATGTGGCTGTTCCAGGTGGCACCGGTGCTGGGTGGCTGCCGCTGCAACATCCGGTACCAAGCCTATCAGGCCGACACCACCCACGCCCGGGCGGTGGCCGAGCTGGTGGCGGGACGCACGGTGTCCGACCCGGTGGCCGGCTTCAAAGAAGACAGCCGCTACGCCGACCAGGTCTGGTTCAGCGACCCCATCCTCAGTGGCGACGATTTTCTGGTGGGCATCTACACCCACCAAAGTCGGGTCGACGTACTGGCGCTGCAAGACCCCGAGCGCCTGCGCGAACTGATCTATGTGGTGGGCCGGGGGTGGGAGATCGACCGCAAGGTACTCACCGCCAAAGGGCTGCGTTTTGTGGAGGCCGACAACTGGAGCAGCGCTCTGCGCTTGGTTGAAGCGCGCCGCGCCGATGCGATTTTGCAGCCCTTTTCTTCGCAGCCGCGCCGTGCGCTGGCGGCCGATGGTTACGAAGCCAGTTTTGTGCCGGTGCCCGGCTTGATGGTGCGCTTTGGGTATGGGCGCCACTTCACAGTCAGCAAAAAGCACCCCGAAGGCGAGGCCTTCTTGCGCCATCTCAACTCTGGCTTGCGGATGCTGCGCGACAGCGGCTTTGTACAGCGTTTGTGGCTAGAGGCCGGCGTGGTGCACGCCGACGTGCGGCAATTCAGGGAAGTGCGTTGATGTCGGACGAGGCGCAGTCGGCTTCGCGTGGCAGTGTCTTGGGGCGGCGCATCGCCTGGCGCAGTTTGGTGTCGATTGGTGTGACCTGCCTACTGGTGATGGTGGTGCAGGCCATCTTGGTGGTGCAGCTGATGCAGACCCAGCGGCTGCACACCATGCACAACACGGTGGACCTGATGTTGCCGAACCTGGCCAATGCGGCTTGGCAAATCAACGAAGCCAATGCGCAGGCCCTGCTGCAGAGCTTGTTGGCGCAGCCGGGGGTGCGCAGCGCCGCG
>CAMBOY010000231.1 GCA_945869245.1 Hydrogenophaga intermedia | reverse complement strand
TTCGACTTTGAAGACGAAGAAGGCGAGTCGCTCAACGATGTGGCCCGCATCGACACCATGGTCACCGTGGTGGACGCCCACAACCTGCTGGCCGACTTCAGCAGCACCGACTTGCTCGAACAACGGGGCGAAACCGCTGGCCCAGACGACAACCGCAGCCTGGCTGTGCTGCTGACCGAGCAGATCGAATTTGCCGACGTGGTGGTCATCAACAAAATCGACAAAGTCGACGCCGCCCGACGCGACGAAGTCACCGCTGTCGTGAAAGCGCTGAATCCGGTCGCCGAGATCGTGTACGCCGACCACGGCCATGTGCCACTCAACAAGGTGCTGGGCACAGGCCTCTTCGATCTTGAACGCGCCAGCGCCATGCCCGGCTGGGCACGCGAACTTGAAGGACAGCACACGCCAGAGACCGAGGCCTACGGCATTGACAGCTTCGTGCTGCGCAGCACCGAGCCTCTGCATCCTTGGCGTTTTTCCACTTTCATGGACCTGCCCCTGCCGGGTCTGATCCGCGCCAAGGGTTACGTGTGGCTGGCCAGCCGTCCGCAATGGGTGGTGAGCTATTCCCGCGCTGGCAACACCGCCACCCACGAACCCGTGGGCCGCTGGTGGGCCAGTGCGCCGCTCGAGCGTTGGCCATCCAAAGGCTCGCCAGAGCGTCAAGCCATCGAGGACCGCTGGACGGAGCCCTGGGGAGATCGCCTCAACGAGGTGGTGTTCATCGGCCGAAACCTCGACCGTGCTGCCATTGAGCAGGCCTGGAAGGCCATGCATCTGACGTACACCGAGACCCGCAAGGGCATCAAGGGCTGGGCCGAACTGCCCGATCCGTTCCCGCAATGGGAAGCCGAAGCCGTGACGGTGTGAGCGATATGCAGGAGCGCGCCATGACCGAACCGCTTGGCTTGCTGCGACTGGAAGGGTTGGGGTAACGCCTGCCCAGCGGCAAAGCGCTGGTCCGCCACGTCGGCTTGTCACTCGGCCCGGGCGATCGACTGGCGATTGTGGGTCCCAACGGGGCGGGCAAGTCCAGCTTGCTGCGGCTGCTCGCCGGTCTGTTGAAACCCACCGAGGGTCGGATGCTGATCGACGGCCAGGACGGGCGGCACCTGTCAGACGCACAGCGCGCACAGAAGGTGGCCTTTTTGCCCCAGCAACTGAGCGCAGACATGCGATTGTCCGTGACCGATCTGGTAGCCCTGGGTTGCCTGCCCCACGCACAACGGTGGAGCGATCAGCGGCAGCGCGACGAAGTCGAGCATTGCCTTGCAGTGTGTCGGTTGCAGGATCTCAGGAGCCAGACCATCGGTCACCTCTCAGGCGGCGAACTGCAAAGGGCCAACCTGGCGCGAACACTGGCACAAAAGCCCACCCTGCTGCTACTGGACGAACCCACCAACCACCTGGACCCACGCGCCAGCATCGAACTGCTGTCCACCGTTGCATCACTGCCCATAACCTGTGTGGCGGTGCTGCACGACCTGGCATTCGTCCCCTACTGGGCCACCCACGTCCTGGTGATGCGGGATGGCGCCATGGTGGGCTTTGGCGAGCCAGCAGCGGTGTTGACTTGCGAGGAGGTCGAACACACCTTCTCCACCCCAGCCTTTTACCTGCCACATCCGAGCCACCGCACTCCCATGCTGGTGATCGACCGCAGCCAGAGTGGCCCCGTCCGTTCTCTTGTTCCATGTGTTTGAAAGGAAGTGCCATGCGCAAGCATTTGTTGATCACCGCCCTGTTGTGGGCATGCGGCCTGGCTCAGGCACAGACGTTCCCTGTTGAAGTTGACAGTTGCGGGCAGAAGCTTCGCTTTGACGCTCCGCCCAAACGTGCCGTGATCCACGACCTAAACATGACGGAAATGGCCCTGGCACTGCAGCTGAACGAGCGCATGGTCGGGGTCACCGGCATTACGGGCTGGTACAAGACCGGACCGGAATTCAAGAGCGCCCTGGGCAAGGTCCCTGAGCTGGCGCCCAAGAACCCCGCACTGGAGAACCTGCTGGCCGCCAACCCAGACTTCTTTTTTGCCGGCTGGAACTACGGCATGAAGGTGGGTGGCGATGTGACGCCGGAGAGTCTGAAGAGATACAACATCCCAACACTGGTGCTGTCCGAAAGCTGCATCCATGTGGACAAGAACCGACCCACTGCAAGCATGGACCTGCTATACGGTGACTTCACCAAGTTGGGCCGCATTTTTGGCAAGGAGCGCGAAGCCAAGGCCCAGGTTCAGGCGTGGAAAGAACGCTTGGCCAAGATCAAGCTCCCGACTGGCAAGCCTCCCAGGGTGTTCCTATATGACAGCGGCGACGACAAGCCCTTCACCGCCGGCAAGTACGCCATTGTTCACGCGATGATGACCGCCGCCGGGGGCAACAACGTCATGTCAGACATGGAGACCAGCTGGGGCACCACCTCCTGGGAAACCGTGGCAAGGCGCGACCCCGAGTTCCTTGTCCTGCTGGACTACCAGGACGGCCATGGTGTGAACAAGCTGCTGGAGTTCCTGCGCAAGCACCCGGCCATGCGCGAAACAACCGCCGTCAAGAACAACCGCTATGTGGCTCTGCGCTATGCGGAGCTGACTCCAGGCCCAGCAAACATTGAGGCCATTGAAAAGATGGCGACCGGCCTTGCCCGCATGACGGCCCAATGACACAGCTACCCGATGAGTCGCAAAGAAACAGGCGTGATGGCGCTCGCGCTGCTGGCACTGACGCTGTTGTCCATGGCCTCGGTGGCACACGGCAGCACCGCGCTGCCATGGCGCGAGGTGCTGGCCGCCCTGGTCGGCCCGCTGAGCCCCGCCCTGGGTTTACCGGAGGTGTCGACCACCACGGCCAGCATCGTCATGGATCTGCGCTTGCCCCGCGTGCTGCTGGCCGCCGTGGTTGGTGCTGGGCTGGCCATGGTGGGCGCGCTGCTGCAGACGACCACCCGCAACGACTTGGCCGACCCGTTTTTGTTTGGATTGTCTTCCGGCGCGAGCGCGGGTGCGGTCGCCGCCATCACGCTGTCGGGCGAGGTCCTGGGTTTGTGGACCTTGCCCGCCGCGTCGCTCTTGGGTGGTCTGCTGGCGGCAGGCGTGGTGCTGGCCATCCTGCGCAAAGTGGGAAGCACCCATCCCGAGAAAATGATATTGGCGGGCCTGGCCAGCTCCTTCCTGTTCAGTTCCGGCACCAACTACCTGGTGTTTGCTGGCGACCAGCGGGCCGCCCATTCGGTCTTGTTCTGGAACCTGGGCGGCCTTGGCTCCGCACGCTGGGACAACCTGGCCCTGGCCCTGTGCGGACTGCTATTGCTGTGGGGGTTTGCCTTGAAGAAGCACCGGCATCTCGATGCCCTGCTATCTGGCGACGATATCGCGCAAACGCTGGGTGCCCGGCCGCAGCGCCTGCGCACCTGGACCTTCGCCCTGTGCGCCATCGCCACGGGCTGCTTCGTCGCGCTGACCGGTGTCATCGGTTTCATCGGTTTGATGGTTCCGCACCTGGCTCGCTCCGTTTTTGGCCCGCTGCACAAAAAAATGATGCAAGCCTGCGCACTGTTGGGCGCCACCTTGCTCATCGCCAGCGACCTCACCAGCCGCACCCTGCTGGCTCCCCAGGAGATGCCCGTTGGCATCGTCACGGGTGGCCTGGGAGGGCTGTTCGTCCTACGGCTGTTGTTGTCGAAAACCACCCCCCACTGACCCAGGAGAAACCACCATGCCCAAAGGCCTGATCCCCGTCACCATCCTCACCGGCTTCCTCGGCAGCGGCAAGACCACGCTGCTCAACCACATCCTCCAGGCCGATCACGGCGAGCGCATCGCGGTGATCGAGAACGAATTTGGCGAAGCCGGCATCGACAACGACTTGCTGGTGCAGGACCGTGAAGAGCAGATCGTGGAGATGAACAACGGTTGCATCTGCTGCACCGTGCGCGGCGACCTGGTTCGCATCCTGGGCGAACTGGCGGCCAAGCGCAAGGCCGGCACGCTGAGCTTTGATCGTGTGGTGATCGAGACCACGGGTCTGGCCGACCCGGCGCCGGTGGCGCAGACCTTCTTTGTCGACGAAGACATCGGCATGCACTACCTGCTCGACGCCATTGTCACCCTGGTGGATGCCGTTCATGCTCCGCAGCAGCTGCAAGAGCACCACGAAGCGCGGGAGCAAATCGGGTTCGCCGATCGCATGGTGCTGACCAAGACCGACCTGGTGTCCATGACCGACATCCTGACGCTCAAAGCTCGACTGATGCGCATGAACCCGCGCGCCGCCATATCCGAGGCACGCTTTGGCCAGATTGACTTGCGCGAGGTGCTGGATCTGCGAGGGTTCAACCTGAATGCCATTTTGGAGATCGAGCCCGACTTCCTGACCGATGTGGACCACGAGCACGACGACGATGTGTCGTCCTTTGTGTTCAGGGAAACCCGCCCGTTGGATCTGAACCGGGTCGAGGATTTTCTGGGCGCCATGGTGCAGGTGTATGGGCCTCAACTGATGCGCTACAAGGGCATTTTGAACATCGCCGACCAGCCCCGGCGCGTTGTCTTTCAGGGTGTGCACATGCTCATGGGGACCGATCTCGGATCGCCATGGCAGACCGACGAACAACGTGAAACCCGCATGGTCTTTATTGGGCGCAGCATGCCCAAAGAGGTTCTGCTCAAAGGACTGCAGCAAGCGATCGTCCATGACCCCGAGGTACAGAAATGAGTGCACGCGACGTATCGCTAGACCATCCGACTCAAGCCGAGGTGGAGGCTGCTGTTCAGACCTTGATCCGATGGGCCGGCGAGGACCCTCACCGCGAAGGCTTGCGAGACACACCACACCGGGTTGCGAGAGCCTACCGGGACTTCTTTGCGGGTTACCAAGAAGACCCGGTGGCCATGCTCTCAGCCACCTTTGAAGAGGCAGGTGGTTACGACGACATGGTGCTGGTGCGCCACATTCGCTTCGAATCGCACTGCGAACACCACCTTGTTCCCATCGTGGGTACGGCCCACGTGGCCTACCTGCCAGGGGAGCGGGTGGTGGGGCTGAGCAAAATCGCTCGCGTGGTGGATGCGTTTGCACGCCGC
>CAMBOY010000230.1 GCA_945869245.1 Hydrogenophaga intermedia | reverse complement strand
CGCCGGGCGCGTCACGGTGCTGTATTGGTGGGCCAGCTGGTGCCCTATTTGCACCACCCAAACGCCCGATATGCAAGCCCTGCACACCCGCCACGCCGAGGCTGGCTTGTCTGTGGTGGGCCTGTCGGTGGACCGCACGCTCGAGGCCGCACACCAGCACTGGCAGAGCAAAGGCCGGACCTTTCCCTCGCTCTGGCTGGCCCCCGCCAGCCGCGACCAGTTCACCCACCTGCCCAGCGGCGTGCCCAGTGTGTGGGTGTTTGACCGCGAGCAACGTTTGGTGCAAGCCTATCCGGGCCGCTTGTCACGCGACCAAGTGCAACGCTTGGACCGCTGGCTCTGAATCCCTGCCCGGAAGCTTCACCACGCACGCCCCACACCGCAGGCACAAAAAAGCCGCCCGAAGGCGGCTGGTTTGGCAGCGTGCCCGGCGCTCAGCGTCGGCCGATCAGCGCCCACAACAGAATCGCACCAAAGGTCGCGGTGCCAATGCCGCCCAGCGCAAAGTCGCCAAACTTCAGCGTGTATTCGCCCGTGCCCAGCACCAGGGTAATGGCCGCCACCAGCAGGTTGCGGTTGTCGGAAAAGTCCACCCTGTTGTCGACCCAAATTTTGGCGCCGGCCACCGCAATCAGGCCAAACACCACAATCGACACACCACCCATCACCGGCAGCGGAATCGCCTGAATCAGCGCGCCAAACTTGGGGCTGAAGCCCAGCACCACCGCCATGCAGCCCGCCACCAAAAAGATGGCGGTGGAATAAATCTTGGTCGCGGCCATCACGCCAATGTTCTCGGCGTAGGTCGTCACACCCGTGCCGCCCACGCCGCCCGCCACCATGGTGGCCACGCCGTCGCCCATAAAGGCGCGGCCCATGTGGCGGTCCATGTCTTTGCCGGTCATGGCCGTCACCGCCTTGATGTGGCCCAGGTTTTCTGCCACCAAAATGATCGCCACGGGCGCAATCAGCAACATCGCGTTGGCGCTGAACACCGGCGCGCTGAAGTTGGGCAGGCCAAACCAGGCCGCGTTCGCAATGCCCGACAAATCCAGCGGCTTGCCAAAGCCCAACACATTGGTCAGCACCGCATAAATCACGCTGGCCACCAGCAGGCCCACCAAAATCAGCAGGCGTTGCACCATGCCACGGCTCAGCACCGCCACCAGCGCCACGCTCACAAAGGTGATGCCCTGCATCCACGCGTCAAAGTTGGTCGGCGCCATGTTTTTGATCGGAATGTGCGCCAAGTTCAGCCCAATCACCGCCACCACCGCACCGGTCACCACCGGCGGCATAAAGCGCTCAATCCAGCCCGTGCCAATGGCCTGCACGATGGCGCCAATGACGAAATACAGCAGCCCGCAAGCGATGATGCCGCCCAGCGCCACGCCAATGTTCGCGTTCGGCCCCTGGCCCGCGTAGCCGGTGGCCGCAATCACCACGCCAATGAACGCAAAGCTCGAACCCAGATAGCTCGGCACCTTGCCGCCGGTCATCACAAAAAAGATCAGCGTGCCAACGCCGCTCATCAAAATGGCCACGTTCGGGTCAAAGCCCATCAAGATCGGCGCCAGCACCGTGGCGCCAAACATGGCAATCAGGTGCTGCACACCCATGACGCCGGTCTGGGGCCAGGGCAGGCGTTCATCAGGCCCGATGACGCCGCCGTTGGCCAGGGTGGAGGGGGATTTTTCGGTCCAGTGCAATAGGCTCATAAGCGCTCCTGCGTGCTTCGCGGTTGAAATGCGCGGCATTCTGCGCCAGAACTGATGGTCAGCCTGTCGCGCAGCGCCAGGCGTTCATACCCCCGCCCCTATCCCGCGTTATATTCGCCACCATGTCACCCACCCCCAACAAAATCGAGCTGACGCTTGAAAGAATCATCTTCGCCAGCCGCTGGATTCTGGTGCCCTTCTTCCTTGGGCTGATCGTCGGCATGCTGGTGCTGCTGCTCAAGTTCTTCAAGGAAATGGGCCTGCTCATTCAGGGCGTGATCGGCCTCATTGAGCACGACACCGTCATCTCCATCCTCACCCTGGTGGACACGGCGCTCATTGCGGTGCTGCTGCTGATCATTGTGTTCAGCGCTTACGAAAACTTCGTCTCCAAGCTCAGCATTGGCGACCACGAAGACCGCCCCGCCTGGATGGGCAAGGTCGGGTTTTCTGACCTCAAGATGAAGCTCATTGGCGCCATCGTCGCCATCTCGGCGGTGGAGCTGCTCAAGGCCTTTTTGGTCAGCACCACCCTCACCAGCGAACAGCTGGGCTGGAAAATCGCCATCCACCTGACCTTTGTGCTGTCGGGCCTGCTGTTCGCCATGGCCGACTGGATTTCCGAGCGCCGCAAGTGAAGCGGCGCCCGCTCGTTCACACTGGGCTCGACCGCAGGCCGTAGGTCTGGCCGTCCAGAAACAGATATTCGGCCCGCAGCAGCGCGTCGCCGCGCTCTTCAGTGAAGGCAAAGCCCACCACCGCCAGCGTGGTGCCGGGCTTGATTTCGGGCACCTTCCACAGCCCCAGGCGAAACAGCGGCGCCAGCTCCACCTGCCAGCGCCGGTCGCGCCGCCGGGGCAGCACCGTTTTGGCCAACAGCGCCGCGCCGTCCACCCCCGCCGTTTGCGCGGGCAGCGGGCGCTGGGCCAGGTCGGCCGGTAGCGTCAGCGGCTCGGGCAGCTCCAGCACCAGCTCGGCGTGTGGGTTGCGCCACGCCACCGACACCGCGCGTCCCTGCAAATACAGCGGCCGCGTCTGGTCAAAACTGCTCCAGCCGTGGTGCGCCCACGCCGCTGGCGCCACACCCGCCACCGCCAGCGCCGCGCTGGCCCGCATCATGTCTCGTCTGTGCATGGCACACCCCTTTCGTTCAAACACCCGTCACACATACCCAATCCAGCGCCCGCAGGTCAGCACCAGCAACCACAGCAGCGCCGACAGCGCCATCGACACCTTGGCCGTGCGGTCCAGCAACTGCAGCGACCGCCGCGAATGAAACCACGCCGCGTTGCAGCCCGCCAGCATCAGCAACACCATCTTGATGGTGAACACCCGGTTGGCCAAGAGTTCCGCCGGCTGGGTGCCAAACATCAGCAGCCCCGACAGGCCGGCCAGCCCAAAACCCACCAGCGCCAGTGACAGGCTCAGCCGCGCCAGCGGCTGCACCGGCAAGGCCGCGCCCAGGCCAAACACCCGCAGCGCCAGCAGCGTCAAATTGCCCAGCAGCAGCGCCACACCCAGCAGATGCACGGTTTCCAGCAGCGGGTAGGCCCAGGGGTGCGCGGCCAGCGCGGTCAGCGCAGGCAAGGCCAGGGGCGCAACGGTGGGGTCCATGGTGGGTGGGGGTGGGTGGAGCAGGGGGACATGGTGCCATGAAGGCGAAATCCGGGCGGCCTGCGGCGTCTTCAGTTGCCACCCACCACTGAATAAGATTCTGTGGCGCAAATGGATATAAATGGATAAATTAATGGACATGTTCAAGCTCCACACCCTGTCCATCACCCCGGAAATCCTCTCGCTCGTCGCCAACATCGACGAGTTCAAGGGGGCCTGGCGCGCCTTGGGCACATTGGCGCCGGAACGTCTGCTGGCTTTGCGCCGCGTCGCCACCATCGAGAGCATCGGGTCATCGACCCGCATCGAGGGCAGCAAACTCACCGACAGCCAGGTTGAGGCTTTGTTGGCCAAGCTCGACATCCAGTCGTTCGAGTCTCGCGACGAGCAGGAAGTGGCGGGGTATGCCCAGGTCATGGAGCTGCTGTTCAGTTCCTGGGAGCACATCCCGTTCAACGAGAACCACATCCAGCAGTTGCACCGTGATTTGCTGGCCCACAGCACCAAAGACGAGCGCCACCGTGGCAAGTACAAGACAGCTTCCAACAGCGTGGCAGCCTTTGACGAAGCCGGGCGGCAGGTGGCCACGATTTTTGAGACCGCCAGCCCTTTCGATACACCGCGCTTGATGCAGGAACTGGTGGCATGGGTGCGCCAGGCGCGCGAGCACCAAACGCTGCATCCCTTGTTGATCGTTGCGGTGTTTGTTGTGGTGTTCCTAGAGATACACCCGTTCCAAGACGGCAATGGTCGCTTGTCGCGGGTGTTGACCACCTTGCTTTTGCTGCAGGCTGGGTATGCCTATGTGCCCTACAGCTCACTGGAAAGCATCATCGAGCAGAACAAGCAGGGCTATTACATGGCCCTGCGCCAGACGCAAGGCACCATCCGCACCGATGAACCGAACTGGCAGCTGTGGGTAGTGTTCTTTCTGAGTTCGCTGGCCTCGCAGGTCAAGCGCCTGGAAGAGAAGCTCGCCAACGAGGAAAAGCTGCTGGCCCAGATGCCCGCCTTGTCGGTGCAGCTGATCGACATCGCGCGCAAACAAGGCCGGGTCACGGTGGCGCAAGCGGTGGAGTTGACGGCGGCGAACCGGAACACCGTGCGGGCGCACCTGAAGCGACTGGTCGATGCGGGGCACCTCAAGCAGCATGGCAGCTCAGGGCGCGGGGTTTGGTATGGGTTGGTGTAGCGGGTGGGTAAGCATTGCTCGCGCTAACTGGCAACGAGAGCGACATCGGCCCCAGGAAGACAGGTGTGCAGCGGTTGCTGTCGTCAGCTTAAGATCGACGACGCTCTTGTGCCGCTAGGAGCGGCCATTCGCTTGGAGCCCACGCCGGTGGTGCGCGTCAACCACGCGGTCGCGCTCGCCGAAAACGGCCTGCTTGCCGCCGCGCTGGCCACGCTGAACGAGCTGCGCGAGCCCCTCGCCGACTTCCAGCCCTTCCACGCCGCCCACGCCGCCCACGCCGCCGTGCTCGCCCAGGCGGGCCAGACAGACGCCGCGCGCAGCGCCTACGCCAGCGCCATCGCGCTGGCCAGCAATGAGAGCGACCGGCGGTTTCTGGCGGGGAGGGTGGCGCGGCTGGGTGGAGCTGGGGGCAATGCCAAGTCAGCCCAGAGGGTGTGCAAGATTTTGTGTAAACGGACAATCCCGCTGGGGCGCTGGCCCCGTAGTCCGTAAACACAATGACCACCAAGAAACACGAAGTCCCCGAAGAACTGCTGTCTGGCCTGCTGGCCAACTACAAGAAACCTGAAGACCTGAT
>CAMBOY010000229.1 GCA_945869245.1 Hydrogenophaga intermedia | reverse complement strand
GAGCCTGGAAGGCGACAAGACCGTGTGGGAAGACGTCTCCGGCGGGCTGGACAACATCACCGTGGGCAAGTTTGTGATGCCCAGCCGCGCCTACATCGGGCGCTTCAACTTCAAAGGCAACGACCAGCAAAAGCTGGTGAAAAACCTCTCGGGTGGTGAGCGCGGCCGCCTGCACCTGGCTAAAACCTTGGCTCAGGGCGGCAACGTCTTGATGCTCGACGAGCCGTCGAACGACCTCGACGTGGAAACCCTGCGCGCACTGGAAGAGGCCCTGCTCGAATTCGCGGGCAGCGCCATGGTGATCTCACACGACCGCTGGTTCCTCGACCGCATCTGCACCCACATCTTGGCCTACGAAGGCGACAGCCAGTGGTACTTCTTTGACGGCAACTTCACCGAGTACGAGGTCGACAAAGTCAAGCGTTTGGGCGAAGAGGGCGCGCGGCCCAAGCGGGCGCGGTTCAAAAGTCTGAAGTAATGACGCCTCCCGCGCCGCGCTTGCAGCGCGTCACCCACCACTGGGGGGCGGTGCATGCGGCCGGCGCAGCCGGACCCGCCGCACCATCGCAAGGAGTCCCTTGCTCCGGATGCTGGCCTGATGCCGACACACCGGGTTGAGCGCATGGCCATCTGATTTGTCATGGAGTTGCCTTATGTCTGATGCGTCCCGTGTGCACCCGGTGTTGGGCCTGCTGGGCTGGATGGGCGTGTGCACGCTCACCAGCGTCGTGGGCGCTTTGGCCAGCGTGAGTGCGCCCGCGTTTTACGCTGAGTTGGTGCAGCCATCCTGGGCGCCTCCGGCGTGGCTGTTTGGGCCCGCCTGGACGCTGCTGTTTTTGCTGATGTCGGTGGCCGCGTGGCGGGTCTGGCGTTTGCCCGACAGTGCGGCGCGCAGCCGCGCGCTGCGCTGGTTTCTGATTCAACTGGTGGCCAACGCCTTGTGGAGCTGGCTGTTTTTTGCCTGGCGCCTGGGCGGTCTGGCGCTGGCGGAGCTGGTGCTGTTCTGGCTGTTGATCGCCATCACCGCCTGGTCGTTCTGGCGGCTGGACCGCTGGGCCGGCGTGTTGCTGCTGCCGTATTTGGCATGGGTGGCGTTTGCCGGTGCGCTGAATGCGGTGTTGTGGCTAGCCAATCCGACGCTGCTGTGAAGCGCTGTGCCGGCGTGGCTGGCCCCAGCGATGCCAATTTTCTTTCCCGATTTGGATCGATACCCATGTCCTCTTTGACCGAACAACAGGTGATTGCCGACACCCGCCGCTGGCTGGAACAGGCTGTCATTGGCCTGAATCTGTGCCCGTTTGCGCGCGCGGTGTATGTAAAAAACCAGGTGCGCATCGTGGTGAGCCACGCCCGGCACTTGGACGCGTTTCTGGACGATCTGGACCGCGAGCTGGCGCACCTGCAGTCGGTCAGCCCCGAGGAGACCGACACCACGCTGCTCATCCACCCGACGCTGTTTCCCGACTTCTTTGTCTTCAACGATTTTCAGAACGTGGTGGACGATGTGTTGGCCGAGCACGAACTGGAGGGCGTGATTCAGGTGGCGCATTTCCACCCCGACTTCGCCTTTGAAGGTGAGGCCGAGGGCGACATGAGCCACTGCACCAACCGCGCGCCGTACCCCACGCTGCACCTGCTGCGCGAAGACAGTGTGGAGCGCGCGGTCGACAGCGCCGGCGGTGACGCGGAGCAGATCGTGGAGCGCAACATCCGCACCCTGCGCGAGCTGGGGCCGCAGGGCTGGCAAAGTCTGCTGCAGGGCTGACGCATGAGCGACGCACGCGACAAGGCCTTACCCAGCAAGCTCACCGGCTGGCGCCGGGTGGTCAAGGCCACGGGATACTCCTTGGCGGGTCTGGCCGCTGGCTGGCGCGAGCCGGCGTTTCGGCAAGAGGCGCTGCTGGCCCTGGTGTTGGTGCCAGCGGCTTTTTGGCTGGGGCAGAGCTGGACCGAAACCGTGCTGTTGCTGACTGTGACCGCGTTGGTGCTGGTGACCGAGTTGCTCAACACCGCAGTGGAGGCGGTGGTCGACCGCATTGGCCCGGAATGGCACGCGCAGTCCAAACGCGCCAAGGACATCGGCAGCGCCGCTGTGCTGCTGTGTTTGGTGTTGTGTGGTGGTGTCTGGCTCAGCGCGCTGTTGCGTTGGGCGTCGCTGCACCTGCTGTGACCGTTCCGGTGTCGCCCTGCACATGGCGCGACACAGCGGCGATGTTGTGCCGCAGCGCGTACAGCTCGTCGGCAAACGACAAGGGCACCTCAATCGCGTTCACCGTCTCGGTGAGTGATCGCAAATCGCGTACCAGCGTCTCCACCGGCTCACCCTGTTGCGCCCTGACTTCAATGTCGCGCAGCTCGGCGTACCAGCGAAACACCTTGGAGCGCATGCGCAAGGTGTAGAGCGGCGGCACGATGCGCGAGAGCGGCAGCACCAGCGCGATGATCAAGCCGCCAGCCAGCCACATGCGCTCGATCAGGTTGGCCAGCCAGAAGGGCAGGTAACGCTGCAGAAACGGCGGGCCGTTGCGCAGCGTGCGTTCGGCCTCGACCGATACATCGAAATCGGCGTGGGTCGCGTTGGGGAATTCGCGCGCGCGGCTGAACCAGCCGGCTTCACCGTGCAGTTCGCGTGCGGCCTGAGCAAACAACTGTTGCAGCGCCGGGTGGGTGGCGTCGCGCGCCACCAAGCTGGTGGTGGTGGCGATCAGCCGCACGTCGTGCTCGGGCAGATTGCTCGCCAGGTTCACCACCCCTTGCGGCAACAGCGCGGGGCTCAGAAACGGCAAGCGGCGGGCGTAGGCTTCACTTTGCTCAAAGCTGAGCAGGCGCACGCCGGGGGTTTGCAGCAGCATTTGCACCAGCGGCGCCTCTGGTGCCGAGACGAACAGCAGGGCGTCGACCTCGCCATTGATGAAGGCCACGGTGGCCGGCGTGGGCGCCAGTTCGGTGGTGACAAAGGCGCTGGGTTCGAGCTGGTTGAGCGTGAGCAACTGGGCCCACAGCTCGGGCACACCGCTGCCCGGCGTGCCAATGTTGAGCCGCGCGCCCGCCAGGTGTTTGAGTTGGGAGATGGGCTGTGCGTTGGCGCTGGCGGGTGTGCTGCGGTGAAACAGCCAGACCGGCTCCACAAACAAATTGCCCAGCGACAGCAGTTGGGCGTCGGCGTCGGCGGTGTCGGCACTGCGGACAAAGCCGCCTTGCACAAAGGCCACATCCACCTCGCCACGGCGCAGGCGCAGCAGGTTGTCGGCCGATCCTTCGGTGGGCACCAACTGCACCCGAATGCCGTCGCGCGCCAGTGCCTGGGCGTAGCGGCCGCCAAACCGGTCGTAGGCGCTTTGTTCAGGCCCGGTGGCCAGGCGCACGGTGCGCGGTGGGTTGGGCTCCAGCCATTGGTAGGCGGCCACCAGCAAAGCCAGGGTGATGAGCAGCAGCGGCGCCGCGCTGCCCAGCGCGTCGCGCAGCCAGCTGAACGGGGATGAGATGCGAAAGGCCATGCGCGCACATTAGCACGCGCATGGCCGGCTGGCCCGCTTCAGCGCACAGGCTCTAGGCTGAGCACGGTGTAGGCGCCGTTGATCTGGTCGGCGGTGAAACGGATCTTGTCGCCCACTTTCACCTGCTGCAGCAGCGCTTTGTCCTGCACCTGAAACACCATGCTCATGGGCGGCATGTCGAGGTTTTTGATCTCGCCGTGCTTCAGGCTGATCTTGCCGGCCGCCAGGTCGACGCGGCGCACTTCGGCCTCGGCCCAGGGCAAGGCCGTTGCAGCGGGTGCGATGGCGTTGTGTTGGGCGCGCTCAAAGCCCTGGCGCACGGTGGTGCTGGCCTGGCGGAAATAGCTCTGATAGACCCGGCTGCTGCCGTCTTTCTGTACCAGCAGCACGTCGTAGGGGTCGCGCCGGCTGCCGTACTCGGGGCCGTCCATGCCGGGGCTGCCAATCGGCATGCCGGGCACCGCCAGACCCAGTGCCTTGGGCCGTTCGACCAGCAGGCGTTTGATCTCGGCCGGGTTGACATGGCCTTCGACCACATAGCCGTCGATCAGCGCGGTGTGGCAGGAGGCGAACTGCATCGGCATGCCCAGGCGCTGGCGCACGGCGGTGTTGCCGCTGTCGAAGGTCTGCACCTCAAAGCCTTCGCGCCGCAAAATGGCGACCCAGTCGTTGCAGCAACCACAGTTGGGGTCTTTCCAGACCTGCATCACAGGCAGTTTTTTGGGCTTGGCGGCCAGCGCGGGCCAAGCGGCGCTGGCCACAGCGGCAGCGGCCGCCAGCAGGGTGGTGCGTCGGTTCAGTGGGCGTGTCATGGGCGTCTCCTAAGGTGTTGGTCAGGCGCGCACACGAATGGTGCCACGCATGCCGGCCTCGAAATGGCCGGGCAGCAGGCAGGCGAATTCGAAGTCGCCCGCGCGGTTGAAGGTCCAGACGATGTCGCCGCGCTAGCCCGGCGACACATGGGCCATGTAGGGCTCGTCGTGTTCCATATTGGGGTGTTTTTTCATCATCTCGGCGTGGGCTTCGAGTTCGGCGCGGGTGCCGATCACGATTTCGTGCATGACCTTGCCCTTGTTCTCGGCGCGCAAGCGCAGCGTTTCGCCCAGCTTCACATCGAGGTGGTTCGGCGCAAAACGCATGTCGTCGCTCATGCGGATGGTGATGGTGCGGCGAGCTTCCTTGGCCTCAGCGGCGATGCCCCAGTGCTTTTGTTCCTTGATCACCGGGCCGGGCGCTTTGCCGTGGCCGTGGTGCATATCGCCATGGGCGATGGCCAATGAGGGCAGAGCCAGCGCGGCGGTGGCGCCAATGAGTTGCTGCAGGTGTTGGCGGCGTGGGATGTTCATGGTGGGTTCCTGGTGTGGTGAAGGGGATCAGTGGTGGGCGTGGCCACCAGCGGTGGGTTTTTTGGCGCTGCCCTGGGGCTGGCCGGTGGGCGCTGGGGCGCGCGGTGTGTGTGCAGGGGCGTCGACCAAACGCGCCTGGGTGCCCGGTGGCTGCTGGTACCAGCCCGGGTCGCTGTAGTCGCCGGGTTTTTGGTCGGCACGCACCTTGAGCAAGGTGAACATGCCGCCCATGCCGATGGGGCCATAGGGGCCGTTGCCGCTCATCATC
>CAMBOY010000228.1 GCA_945869245.1 Hydrogenophaga intermedia | reverse complement strand
CTCGGGCTGGAGCCGGCGGGCCCATCGGTTTGCCGGTGGGCAAACTTAGACCCCACTGGCCGCGCAGCGCAAAAAGCGGCAAAGGTGGCGCGAATGTCGTCGCGGCTCAGGCGGGCATAGTGCCGCATGCAGGCCAACCAATCGGTGGGCCAGCCCAGCGACTCCACCAGTTCGCGCGGCAGACCAAAGGGCAGATCAAACCCACCCACCCACGCGTCGGCGCCGTGCGCACTGGCGTCCTGAGCGAGCCAGCCGCGCCAAGCGGCGTGGGTGTCAAACGCCAACAGGTCGACCAACACCACCACCGAGCCCTGCCGGCGCCCCAGCGCCAACGTGATCGGCTTGCGCCGGCTCGGCGCGCTGGTGAAATCACACCCAAGGATCAGCACGTTTTGCCGCCGGGCCGCCCCAAGGCACAACAGCCCCCTCGGGGGGCAGCAGCCCGCGCAGCGGCACAGCGTGGGGGCACTACATTACCGCAGGGCCGCCCCAAGGCACAACAGCCCCCTCGGGGGGCAGCAGCCCGCGCAGCGGCACAGCGTGGGAGCCTCACGTCCTCAGGCGCGACCAATGATGCTCGCCGTGGCCATCAGCTCTTCGAGCAAGGCCAACGACACGCGGCCCGAGACGCTGTAGGGATCGAATTCGGGCTTTTCCGAGTACTTGAGCACAATCGACTTGTTGAGCGCCGAGAGGTTGACTTGCCCCATGGTCCAGCCACCAAAGCGGCGCTCGGCGATTTCTTCGTAGTGCAGCAAGACCACGTCTTGGTGGCGCGGGTCGGCCACGATGTGGTTGTACAGATGGTTGACCGCCGTACGCCCGCCCTCGATGGCCTGCAGAAAAATGCCACCGCCATAGCACAGCACCCCAGTGATGCCGTTGTGCAAATTGTGGCCACGCGAAGCATCCAGAATGGAGTCGATGGCGGGACCGTTGTGTTTGTCGACAGCGCGACTGACGTAGAGAAGGCGGACCAGCATGGTGTGCGGCAATCAGGGTTTGCGGGGAATGAGGGAGAGGAATTCGCGGCGCAGGTTCGGGTCTTTCAGAAACACACCGCGCATGACCGAATTGATCATTTTGCTGTCCATGTCTTTGACACCGCGCCAGGCCATGCAGTAGTGGCTGGCCTCCATCACGATGGCCAAGCCATCGGGCTGGGTTTTTTCCTGAATCAGGTCGGCGAGCTGCACCACCGCTTCTTCTTGAATCTGCGGGCGTCCCATGATCCACTCGGCCAGACGCGCGTACTTGGACAGACCAATCACATTGGTGTGCTCGTTGGGCAGCACGCCAATCCAGATCTTGCCAATCACCGGGCAAAAGTGGTGGCTGCAGGCGCTGCGCACGGTGATGGGCCCCACGATCATTAGCTCGTTGAGGTGCTCCGCGTTGGGAAATTCGGTGACGGCTGGGCCTTTGACGTAACGGCCGTTGAACACCTCCTTGAGGTACATCTTGGCCACCCGGCGGGCGGTGTCGGCGGTGTTGTGGTCGTTCTCGGTGTCGATCACCATGCTGTCGAGCACACCGCGCATTTTGTCGGTCACTTCGTCGAGCAGTTTCTCCAGCTCACCGGGCTCGATGAACTCGGCGATGTTGTCGTTCGAGTGAAAACGCTTACGGGCGGACTTGATGCGCTCGCGGATCTTGACGGAAACGGGAACGCCCTCGTCGCCGCTCGGGGAATGTGCAGGTGTCATGTCGGCATCGGTTTTCATCAGCATGGGTCATGCTAACACCTTGTCTATGACAAGACGATATCAATCTGCGACCTGGGGTTTTATGTCCTGTGCCGTGCCACTGCCTAGTATCGGTGGCCCGTGAGCCACAGCACCGTTCGCATGATGGCATAGGCCACACGGTCCAGCCAGCGCTGATGCCAGGGCCTGCGAGCCAAGGCGATGGCATCGAGCGCCCGTGTGTCGCTGACCATGATGGCGTCCAGCCGCTGACGCAGCGCCAGTGCAAAGCGCGTGTCGGTGGTCATCACGTTGGCCTCGCGGGCCAGCAGCAAGGACAACGGGTCCAGATTGCTCGACCCCACGGTGGCCCAGCGGCCGTCCACCACCGCCACCTTGGCGTGCAGGGCGCTGGGTGCGTATTCCATCACCTCGACACCGGCGCTGGCCAGTGCGCGCAACACCGGGCGCGCCGCGTAGTACTGCAAAAAATGTTCGTACTCGCCCTGCAGCAGCAAGCGCACCCGCACGCCGCGCGCCAGCGCCAGCAGCAGCGCCTTGCGCAAGCGACGCCCAGGAATGAAGTAAGCGTTCGCCAACAAGATCTCGTGCCGCGCCTCACCAATGGCTTTGAGGTAGGCCCGCTCGATGCGGTGGCGGTGGGTCACGTTGTCGCGCAGCACCAGCGCGGCGCGCGCCTCCTCCACCAGCATGGGGGCGTCGGCCAGGCGTTCGCGCCAGTGCCAGTCGATTTGGCGCAGCCACTGCTGCAGGTCGTCTTGCCGGCGTACCCGCTGCAGCGCCTGCCAAGCGGCGCGAAATTCGCGCTGGCGCGCGCGCCGCACCAACTGCAGGCGCCACCACAGCTGGTCCATGGTCAACACCATGTCGACCACCAGCGGGCCCACTACCCGCAGCGAAAAATCGAGCCGCGGCACGCTCAGCCGGCCCAGGGCCACATCGTCGTGGTCATCGATTAGGTTGATGCCGCCACAAAAACCCACTGTGTCGTCCACCACACAGAGCTTGCGGTGCAGACGCCGCCAGCGGCTGGGCAGCAACCAACCCAAGCGCCCCAAGGGCTGGTAGTGGCGCCAGCGCACTCCTGCGCGGGCAAAGCGCGCTTGCCAATCGGCCGGCATGTGGGGCGAGCCCACGCCGTCGATCACCAGCTGCACCGACACCCCGCGTGCGGCCGCGCGCTCCAGCGCCTCGGCCACCTGCAGTGCATCGCCGGCGAACTCAAAAATATAGGTTTCTACCCGCACCAGGCGCTGCGCCGCGTCAATGGCCGCCACCATGGCGGGAAAGAGCTGAGCACCCCCTTCCAGCAAAGCGAGCTGGTGCCCACCGGCCCAGCGGCCAGGGCGCTCATCGTCGGATGGCCGTACAGGGATTCCCATCAGCCGCCGCCTTCAAACGCGAATTCTGCGATCAGCGGCAGGTGGTCCGACATGCGGCGCCAGGCTTTGCCATGGGGCACCTGGGCAGACACCGGCCGCAGTCCACGCACAAAAATCCGGTCCAGGTGCAACAGCGGCAAGCGGGCCGGAAAGGTAGGTAGGCGAATGCCTTCGAAGGTCTGCAGGCCCAGCTCGGCCATCGGACGCAGCAACTGGGCGCTCCAGTCGTTGAAATCGCCAGCCACCACCAGCGGCGCGCCCTCGGGCACTTGGTCGGCCACAAACTGGCCCAGGCGCTGCACTTGGCGCTCGCGGCTGGCGTGGATCAGCCCCAAGTGCACCACCACCACATGCACGGTCCGATCGCCCAGCGCCAAGGCCACATGCAGCAGCCCGCGCTGCTCAAAGCGGTGGTCCGACACGTCGGTGTGCCCGTGGGCCAGCACCGGCCAGCGGCTGAGCACCGCGTTGCCGTGTTCGCCGTGGCGGGTGATGGCGTTGCTGCGGTACACCGCCTCATACCCCTCGGGCGCCAAATAATCGGCCTGACCCTGGCGCGGCCAGTGCGCAAAGCGCTTGGCCAGCAGGTGGTGGTGTGAGCGCACCTCTTGCAGGCACACCACGTCGGCGTCGAATTGCTCCACCGCGTGCACCAGATTGTGGATTTCCAGCCGGCGCGCCGGGCCCAGCCCCTGCACACCTTTGTGGATGTTGTAGGTGGCGACGCGAAGCGTGGTGGGTGCGGTCATGCGCCAGATGATGCCATTTCAGCGCGCCGTCGGTAGCCAATGGGGCAGATGCAGGATCGCTTCGGCGTTGGACGGCGAGAAACAACGGTCGGCCGCTTCGCGCCAGGGCAGCCAGACCTGGTCGCGGTGCTCGCGCGGACTCAGACGCACCGGCTGCGTACGGGGCACACACAGGCCAAACACCCGCTCGGTGTTGCGTATCACCCCAGGCGCGTAACGGTGGCGCCACTGGGGGTAAATCTCGTACATGTTCTCCAGCGCCCAATCGCTCAGGGTGTGGCCCGGCGCGTGCGCATCGATACCGGTTTCTTCGGCCACCTCACGCGCGGCGGTCTGGGCATAGGGCTCGTCGGCGCGGTCTTTGGAGCCGGTCACCGATTGCCAGAACCCCGGCGCGTCGGCGCGCTCAATCAACAGCACCTGCCGATCGAGCGTGTGGATGACCACCAACACGGATTGGGGGATTTTGTATGCAGTGGACATAAAAAAAGGCATCCCGAGGGATGCCCAGATTGTGACGCGGGGCCGTGGCCTCACACCGGCTGCGGGTTGCGCAGCTTGATGTGCAGCTCACGCAGCTGCTTTTCATCCACCAGACTGGGCGCCTGGGTCAGCAGACACTGCGCACGCTGGGTCTTGGGGAAGGCGATCACGTCGCGGATGGAGTCGGCCTTGGTCATGAGCGTGATCAGGCGGTCCAGACCAAACGCCAGACCACCGTGCGGCGGTGCGCCGTATTGCAGCGCGTCGAGCAGGAAGCCGAACTTGGCTTGCGCTTCCTCCGGGCCAATGTTCAAGGCCGAGAACACCTTGCTCTGCACATCGGCGCGGTGGATACGCACCGAGCCACCGCCCAGCTCCCAGCCGTTGAGCACCATGTCGTAGGCCTTGGCGATGCACTGGCCGGGGTCGGTGTCCATCAGCTCCTCGTGGCCGTCTTTGGGCGCAGTAAAGGGGTGGTGCACGGCGTTCCAGCGCTTGGACTCGTCGTCGTATTCGAACATCGGGAAGTCCACCACCCACAGCGGCGCCCAACGGTCTTCGAACAGACCGGTCTTCTTGGCAAATTCGCTGTGGCCAATCTTGACGCGCAAAGCACCCATGGCGTCGTTCACCACCTTGGCCTTGTCGGCGCCAAAGAACAGGATGTCGCCGTTCTGTGCGCCGGTGCGCTGCAGGATGGCGGCAATGGCGGCGTCGTGCAGGTTCTTGACGATAGGGCTTTGCAGGCCGTCGCGGCCGGTGGCCACGTCGTTGACCTTGATCCAGGCCAGG
>CAMBOY010000227.1 GCA_945869245.1 Hydrogenophaga intermedia | reverse complement strand
TGGCGGGGCAGGCAAACATCACGGCAGAACTCCCAGAAATCAGCCGTTATTGGATATCAAACCGGGAGTTCTCACCATCGGCAATCACCCCAGAACGCCAGTGTTTATGCGGGTTGTGGGGGTTATTCAGGGGCGACGAAATAGGCCACCCGCATGGCCAGGTAGGTGTTGGCAAACAGCTTGATCGCCTCGGTCTCGGTGCTGTCGGTCAGCACAATCGGCGCGTCGGGCTTCAGCGACGCGTCGCGCAGCATCTGCGCAAAGGCCTGGGCGCGGTCAGACCTTTCGCCCACCACAATGCGGCTGGGGTACAGGTTGTCGCGCAGGGCCAGGCCCTCGCGCAAAAACTCCGGTGAAAACACCACATTGCCCCAGCCCAGCCTTTCGCGCATGCCCGCCGTGTAACCCACCGGCACCGTGCTTTTCACCACCGCCAGCGCAGACGGCGCCAAGGCAAAGGCATCGGCCAACACCGCGTCCACCGAACTGGTGTCAAACGCATTGCTGTCGGCGTCGTAATCGGTGGGCGTGGCCACAATCACCAGCTCGGCGCCGGCATAGGCCTCGGCCTTGTTCGTGGTGGCGCGCAGGCGAAGAGGGCGCTCGGCCAGAAACTGCGCCACATCCGCGTCGTCCACCGTGGGCAAGCGGGCGTTGAGCCGGGCCACGCGGGCCGGGTCGATGTCCAGCGCCGTCACGTTGTGGTGCTGGGCGAGCAGCACCGCCATCGACAGGCCGACATAGCCTGTGCCTACTACTGTGATCTTCATGTTGTTACTTCAAGGGCAGCACTTCGCGCTGAATAAAGGTCCGCAATTCGCGGGATTTGTAAAAACGCATGCACCGATAAAACACAACGTTCACCGGCTTCTCCACCGAATCGGCCTTCATCGGTACGTCCTCTTGGTGAAATTGGCCCGTTTTGCTTTTTGTCCATGCCGTGATCTTGCTCAGCGCCTCAGGTGACCATTCTTCGTTCTGGGCAATGCCATACATAAAAAAAGAAAAATCCTTGGTTTTTGACTCATCCAAGGCTTTGAGTGCCGTGTAGTTAACTTCTAAGCATTTTCTTAAAGCGAGCTCAGCCCAGTCTTCGGTCGATACTGATTTTGACGAATACGACAACCCCATCAATGGCCAAGAAAGAGTGAGTGAGGCCAGCAAAAAAACACGGAATTTCTTGATCACTTCAACTCCCAAAAAGAAATGGACCTTGTCAACCCTGCCGCACCGGCATACGGAACCATCCAAAAATAATAGCGCGGACTTGAAGCGTCTTTTTCCGCTTGACTGGCACCCACATACATCAAGTTTTTTGAGCTGCTGTCCCAGAGCGTAAAGTGCCCGCTTGCATCTTGCCAGCCCTCCACTTCAAAAACGACAATTCCATTCCTGTTTTTAATCTTGTCTAGAAATTCAACTTGAACCTTCTTGACGCGCTCTTGTAATAGTGCCCACTGGCTATCTGGGCTCCAGTTGGACGGAAAGGGTGGATGGGTGTAGTTGAAGTCACCATTGCGAAATCGCTTTTGCAGTTCCTGTTTCAAATCTTTGACACGAATCCAATAGTTATTTTTGTCATCGCCAACAACAGTGCCACCTCTTGACGGCGCTTTACCCAGCAATACACCGCTGTGGTTTAGTGCATAACTCATGCGTAATGCACAGGTGTTCGCATAAGCGGGGTTGTTCACTTCATCGGCCAGCGCTTGAGAAATCAGTGGGTAAAGTTCCTGCCTTGACACACCATCTGGCTTGTAATTGGCCGCCATATCCACCCATCGGGGGCGGGCTGGGTTGACGCTGGCACTTGCGCCGTTTGCTCTTGCTGTAATAACCACTTTTTCCTCCTTGATCTAACTTTAAATGCGCAACAACAACGCCCCTTTTTCGCAGGGGAATGTTTGAGTGGTGAACGCCCGGCCTTGCTCGGTCAGCAGCGCTTGCCAGGCTTGGGCCAAATCGCGCTCTTCGTCGCGGCCGTGGTCGTCCAGCAGCAGGTGCAGCTCGGCCTGGGGCATGGCCTGCAGCAGCAGGGGCAGGGCGGGGTAGCGCGCCCAGTGGCCAGTGGCGCCCGGTGGGCCGTCCACCACCACCAGCACGCGGGCCGTCCCGTCGGTGGGCAGGGTGGCCGCTACATCGGCCAGCGCCGCCGCACAGTCGTAATAGCTGTAGGCCGTGCCGTCCACAGCCGTCCATGGCACCAGCGGGCACAGGCGCACGGCAGACCGTTGCGCCTGGCCCAGCCGCGCCAGCAGGGCCTGGGTTTGGGCCTGGTACTTGGGGAGGTGCTCTATGGCCACATGCTGACGCACCGGCGCCAACGCCCCCAGCTGCGCCAACAGCGCCGCCACGATGTAGGTGGACACACCCGAACCCAGCTCTACCACCGCGTGGTAAGTGTGCGTGTCCAGCAAATCGGTGATCACCAGCCCAAAGTCTGGGCTGATGGGCCAGCCGTGCATGGCCGGCAATGGCCGCTGGCCGTTGATGCGGGCCAGCAAACTGGCCTGGGCTTCCAGCTGCACTATGGCGGCGCGCACCTCTTTGTGCACCGCTGCCGCCACGCTGGCTTTTATGTCGGTGCGCAGCGCATGCAGCTCGGCCCGCAGCGCCTGGGCTTGGGCTGACTCAGCACTTGGGGTGTGGCGTGTGGGGCGCTTGCCCTTCACCCCACCACCCCCGCCCGCTGCGCCAGCCAAGCCTTGAACTCGGCCCCCACCTCGGCGTGTTGCTCGGCCAGGTCCACCGTGGCCTGCAAAAAGCCCAGCTTGCTGCCGCAGTCGTAGCGCTGGCCGGCGTAGCGGTAGGCAAACACCTTTTCGCGGCGCAGCAAGCGGGCTATGCCGTCGGTCAGTTGAATCTCGCCGCCCACACCGCGCGGCAGGGTTTCCAGCTCGGCAAAAATGCCGGCGGTCAGGATGTATCGGCCGGCCACCGCCAGGGTGCTGGGCGCATCGGCCGGGGCGGGCTTTTCCACCATGCCGGTTACATCCACCAGGCCATCCGCCACCGGCTGGCCACTGACGATGCCGTAGCGGCTGGTGTGCTCGCGCGGCACGTCTTGCACCGCCAAGATGCTGGCGCGCCATTGGGCAAATTGTTCCACCATTTGCTGCATCACGGGCGGCTGGCCCACCATCAAGTCGTCGGCCAGCAGCACCGCAAACGGGTCGTTGCCCACCAGCGGCTTGGCGCACAGCACCGCATGGCCCAGGCCCAGCGCGCGCGGCTGGCGCACATAGGTGCACACCATGTCGTCCGGCGCAATGCTGCGCGCCACGTTCAGTAGGTGCGCCTTGCCTGCCAGCTCCAGCTCGGTCTCCAGCTCGTAGGCGGTGTCAAAGTGGTCCTCTACACTGCGCTTGGTGCGGCCGGTGACAAAGATCATGTGCCGCACGCCAGCGGCGTAGGCCTCTTCCACCGCGTACTGAATCAGCGGCTTGTCCACCACCGGCAGCATCTCTTTGGCGCTGGCCTTGGTGGCGGGCAAAAAGCGGGTGCCCAGGCCCGCGATGGGGAATACAGCTTTTGTGACGTTCATGGTTTACCTCCTGATGTTTTTTGTTCCCAGCCCCAAGCATGCGCCACTATTGTTTCCAGATCGGGAAACTGCGGCGCCCAGCCCAGCTGCTGCCGTGCCAGCGTCGCGTCGGCCACCAGCCGGGCAGGGTCGCCGTCGCGCCGGGGGGCATCGCGCACGGCTATGGGCTTGCCCGTTACGCGCTGTGCGGCTTCTATCACCTCTTGCACTGAAAACCCCGCTCCGTTGCCCAGGTTGTAGCGCTGGCTGCCTGCGCCTTGCATCAGGCTTTGCAGGGCCAGCCAGTGGGCTTCGCACAGGTCGTTGATGTGGATGTAGTCGCGGATGCAGGTGCCGTCGGGCGTGTCGTAGTCGCGGCCAAACACCGCTATGTCGGCGCGCCGGCCCGACGCGGCCTGCAGCACCAGCGGTATCAGGTGCGTCTCGGGGTCGTGCCTTTCGCCCAGCTCGCCTTGCGGGTCGGCGCCGGCCGCGTTGAAGTAGCGCAGACACACCGATTTGAGCCCATAAGCCCGGTCGTAGTCTTCCAGCACCTGCTCAATCATCAGCTTGCTGCGGCCATAGGGGTTGATCGGCGCCTGGGGGTGGCGCTCGTCAATCGGCGTGTATTGCGGCTCGCCAAAGGTGGCGGCGGTGGACGAAAAAATGAACCGCTGCACGCCAGCTGCGCGCATGGCGTCCAGCAAGTGCAGGGTGTTGGTGACGTTGTTGGCGTAGTACTTGGCCGGCTGCTGCACCGATTCGCCCACCTGGATGAAGGACGCGAAGTGCATCACCGCGTCAAAGCGACCGGGCTGCAGCAGATTGGCCAGGAGCGCGGTGTCGGCCAGGTCGCCATGCAGAAACTCGCCGCACAGCACCGCGTCGCGGTGGCCGCTGCTCAGGTTGTCCAGCGTGGTCACCGCGCAGCCCAGCTGGCCCAGGCGCTTGACCATGTGGCTGCCGATGTAGCCGGCGCCGCCCACAATGAATATGTTCATGAGGTTCCTTTATCGAATTCCATCGAGGGCAGCATTCGTCTCTGGAGTTTCGGCGTATCGGATATAAGCCTCACTTGCGGATGCTAGGCCGACCGAAACCCATGTCACGCATCCCCGCCAAACAGGTCTCACGTGTACAGCTCGTCCGCAATGTTGGCCAGCAGCGCTGCGCAGTCGCAATAGCTGTAGGCCGTTCCGTCGTGTGCCGTCCACGGCACCAGCGCGCTTTTGATTTATGGTTCAATTTTGCATCGTTTACAAATGTGGCAATTCATTGGTGCGCGCCAATAGACAGACTTAGGCTTCCAGTTGGTTGGAAGCGTTGCGTATTTTCTTTTGCATCCAAGAAGCGATCGCATTCGTCATGCTTAATTTTAATATTATTGACTGGAGATTTAATGCTTCAGATGAGATTTGCCTGGCTTTGTGTTTGAGTATTTTTGTCTTTATTTTATCTAATTAGTCGGCCCTGAAATATTCTTTTCAGCCGGCGCCCAGTCGCTGCGCTGGCGCTCTGAGCTCGTTGAAGGCGAAGTTGCGCAGCGTGTCGAGCCAGTTCGGCGACACGCCCGCCACCGTGCACAGGCGCAATAAAA
>CAMBOY010000226.1 GCA_945869245.1 Hydrogenophaga intermedia | reverse complement strand
GGAGGTGGAGGTGGAGGTGGAGGTGGAGGTGGAGGTGCGGTAGCACAGCCGGGTATACGCCCCTCAAATCGACCATGCTGTAGCCAGTGATTAATTGCCGGGCCCGCCCACCCGGTTCTTACGTCCGGATATCTTGCCAGATAGCATGCAGCATTAAACTCTGGATTTGGATTCGTAGGAGGTGGTGCAGGCGTAGTTGTGCATCCTGGAATTCTGCCTTCGCGTTGCCCATATAAAAGCCAATGATTTAATGCTGGTCCTGACCAGCCTGTTCGCACATCAGGATATCTCGCAAGATAGCAGGTGGCATTAAATACATTGCTTTGTGCCCATAAGTATTGTGGAAAAACAAAAAGTGAACTTGCGAAGATAAGCGTACTTGTCCTGTTCATGAGGCCACTCCTTAGGTGTCATTAAACTCTTTACGGTGCAAGTGTATGAGGATGCCGGTCTTGTTTGCAAGTCAAATACAGACGGGCAAACAACGTGCAGATACATCCTAGCACTTCGACAAAACTTGCCGTGTAAGTATAGTCATGTTTGATGATTAAGCCAATATCAGGCTATATGGCCTAAAAGTTAGTAATGATGAATGTTGTTTTATCCTGAAGTGGGTAAAGTGGCATTCGCAGAACATCAAATATCGGTTTTACCAGGTGGGGTTTGTGGGTGTTTGCTCATCGAGGATTTGATGCTTGTATTGGTGCTCGGAGGGATAAATCAACTTTAAGAATGTAAGTTTTTACATCAATTGATCTTTGCCGTAGGTCGAGCGTTTTTCATTTTGGACGAAAGTTTGACTTCGTGTGAATCTATGATCTCTTAAAATGAGCGATTGTCATTATTGGTTTTTTAATGCAATCTATGTGATGCAACTGAGCACTTGGTCCAGTGCGGCCAGCAATTGTTCCACGTCCGCCGCTTGGGTGTGGGGGCTGATGAGCATCATGTTGTGAAACGGCGTGATCATGACACCCCGGTTGAGCAGGCCGAGGTGGATGATGTGTTCGAGTTCGCCGTCGAGGATGCGGTCTGCCTCGCTGCCGTTGGTGGGTGGTGTGGGCGTGAACTGGAATTCGATGCGCGCGCCCACCTGTGTCACACACCAGGGCAGGGCGTGGCGGGCGATGGTTTGACGCAAACCTTCGGCCAGTTGTTCGGCCAAGCCCAGCATGTGGGTGTAGGCGGCGTCGGTCATGACCTCGGTCAATGCGGCGCGCATGGCGGCCATGGCCAGCATGTTGCCGGTGAGGGTGGTGCCGATGCCGCTGTGGCCTGGGGGCGCCTCTTGTTTGGCGCGCACCGCGCGCGCGGCGAGTTCGGCGCTCATGCCATAAACCGCACAAGGCACGCCGCCGCCCACCGGTTTGCCCAGGACCAAGGCGTCGGGTGTGAGGCCGTGGGCGTGCGCGTAGCCGCCAGGGCCGGTGCTGATGGTGTGGGTTTCGTCCATTACCAAGAGCGCGCCGTGGCGGCGGATGATGGTTTGGGCTTGTTCCCAAAAGCCTGGCGCAGGCAGCACCATGCCGATATTGGTCATGACCGGCTCGGCCAGCACACAGGCCACGTCGCCAGCTGCCAGGGCGGCGTCCAGAGCGGCCAAGTCGTTGAACTCCACCACCACGGTGTGTTGGGTCAGGTCGTGCACTTGACCCAGCAGGCTGTTGCGCTGCACTGGCTGGCCGTCTACCAAGTCTACGAACACGTCTTCGATGGTGCCGTGGTAACAACCGTTGAACACCAGGATCTTGCTGCGCCCGGTGGCGGCGCGGATCCAGCGCACGATGTAGCGGTTGGCGTCGGTGGCGCTCATGGCGAATTGCCAAAACGGCAAGCCAAAACGCTGCGCGAGCTGTTCACCGACCACGGCCGCGTCTTCGCTGGCGAGCATGGTGGTGAAGCCGCGTGTGGCCTGATGGGCCAAAGCACGGGCCACCGGTTCGGGCGAGTGGCCGAACATGGCGCCGGTGTCGCCCAAACAAAAGTCCACGCGGCGGTGGCCGTCCACGTCGGTGACCTGCGCGCCGCTGGCCTGCGCCACGTGCAAGGCAAATGGCGTGCCCCAGTCGCGCATCCAGTGCAGCGGCACGCCAAAGAGCAGGTGCTGGTTGGCCCGTTCGGCCAGTGCGGCCGAGGTCGGGTTGGCGCGGGTGAAGGCCTCGCGCTCGGCTTGGGCAAAGGCTTGGGCACGGGTCCAGTCGATGCCAGTGCGGGTAGAGAGGGTGGTAGAGCTCATGGGTGTTCGTGGCAAGTTAAGCAAACACAGGGGTCGCAGCGCGTGTCTCGTTCCAGGGCACCCGTGGAACCGGCTACGCCGGGCCACTGGGTGCGTCCCCCTCCCGCCGCAGGCAAGAGAGGGGGAAGCCGCGCAGCGGCGCAGGGGGTGTCACACCAATAGCATCAGGTGCTCACGCTCCCACGAACTGATGACGCGGTTGTAGGTCGCGTACTCGAGTTCTTTGACCGCCAAGAAGGCGTCGATGAAGGCGCCGCCCAGCACCTCGCGCAGCGGTTCGCAGTCGCGCATACGGCGAATCGAATCTTCCATATGGCTCGGCAGTTCGTAGTCCATGGCCCAGGCGCTGGACGTCATCGGCTCGGTGGCGGCGCGTTGTTCCATGAGGCCCAGGTAGCCCGCCGCCAAGGTCGCGGCCATGGCCAGATAAGGGTTCACGTCCACGCCGGGCACGCGGTTTTCCAGCCGGCGGTTGGCGGGGTCGGACTCGGGCACGCGGATGCCGCAGGTGCGGTTATCAAAACCCCATTGCACGTTGATGGGTGCCGACATATGGCGCGAGAGGCGCCGGTACGAGTTCACATACGGCGCAAGCATGGGCATGAGCTGCGGCACATAACGCTGCAAGCCGGCGATGTAGTGGCGAAAGTGCGGCGTGACTGAGCCGTCGTCGGCTTGGCTGAAGATGTTCTGCCCACTGTGGGCGTCCAAAATGCTTTGGTGGATGTGCATCGCGCTGCCGGGCTCGGCTTCCATGGGCTTGGCCATGAAGGTGGCGAAGATGCCGTGGCGCAAGGCGGTCTCGCGCACCGTGCGCTTGAACAGAAACACCCGATCGGCCAACTCCAATGCGTTGCCGTGGGTGAAGTTGATCTCCATCTGGCCTGCACCGGCTTCGTGGATCAGCGTTTCCACGCCCAAGCGGTGCACCTCACAAAAGCGCGAGAGCTCCAAAAAGAAGGGATCGAAATCGTTGACCGCGTCGATGGAATACGACTGGCGGCCGGCCTCGGGTTTGCCGGAGCGGCCCAGCGGCGGCTGCAGCGGCTCGTGCGGGTTTTGTTGGCGCGCCACCAGATAGAACTCCATCTCGGGCGCCACCACCGGCTGCCAGCCTTGGGCGTCGTAGAGCGCGAGCACCCGCTTGAGCACGCTGCGCGGCGACAGGCTCACCGGTGAGCCGTCGAACTCCTCGCAGTCGTGAATGACCACCGCCACCGACTCGGCCGCCCACGGCACCACGCGGGCGGTGGCGGCATCGGGCACACACACCATGTCGGGGTCGGTCTCGCCGACATGCGGGGTGTTGTCGGGTTGCTGGCCGTTGACGGTGTTGAGCAGCACACTTTTGGGCAGGCGCATCTTGCCGGCGTTGAGGAACAGGTCCTTGGGCAGGATCTTGCCCCGCGCGATGCCGGTCATGTCGGGAATGACACATTCCACCTCGTGGATGCGGTGGTGGCTCAAGAAGTCTTGCAGTTCGGCGGGGGTGTTCATGCTGTTATTTGATCAAATAAATGACTAATTATGTGTTTGCATGGAATACTTCGTCATAATTTGATCAAATATTTTCACGAAGCCCATCTCGCAGGCGAAAAAAAAGCGCGGCATCGCCGCGCTTGTGTGGAGCAGGTCCGCTTTACTGGACTTTGGCCTTGGTCCGCAGACTTTCTTGGAAGGCCTGCATTTTTTGCTGCTTGAGCTGCTGCTGAATCTGCGGCTTGACCTCTTCGAAGGCGGGCAGCTGCGCCTGGCGCACATCGTCGACGCGGATGATGTGCCAGCCAAACTGGCTCTTGACCGGGGCATCGGTCAGCTGGCCTTTGTCGAGCTTGACCATGGCTTCGGAAAACTCGGTGACGTAGCTGCCAGCGGCAGCCCAGTCCAGATCGCCACCGTTGGCGCCGGAGCCTGGGTCTTTGGACTCTTTCTTGGCCAGCTCTTCAAAGCTGGCGCCGCCTTTGATTTGAGCGATCAAGGCTTTGGCTTTGTCTTCGCCTTCCACCAGGATGTGGCGGGCGCGGTACTCCTTGCCGGCGTTGGCAGCGACGAACTTGTCGTATTCGGCCTTGGCTTCGGCGTCGGTGACCGTGGCTTTTTTCTCTTCGTCGGCGAACAGGGCGCGGATCATGATGCTCTGGCGCGCCAGCTCCATTTGGGCTTTGTATTCCGGGCTGGCGGCCATGCCGCGGCGCTGCGCTTCTTGCATGAAGATTTCGCGCAGGATCACTTCTTCGCGGATCTGGGCGCGCACGGTGTCGTCCACCGGGCGACCCGAGGCTTCCACTTGCTTGACCAGCGCGTCCAAGCGGCTGCTGGGCACGGCCTTGCCATTGACAATGGCCACGTTCTGCGCGGACACCAGGGGAGCGGCCACCAGCAGAGCGGCAGCCATCACAGCGGAAAGGGAAAACTTCATGAAAGCCTCAAAGGGAAATAAAGAGAAAAAGCGCCCGAAAAAAACGCCCATCAGGGCTGAATTTCAATGGCCAGCGCGTGCAGGCCAGCGTCGGTAAACGGTTGCAGCGCATCATACACAAGGCGGTGCTGCGCCACCCGGCTGCGGCCGGCAAAGGCCGGCCCGCCAATGCGCACCCGAAAGTGGGTGCCGTAGCCCAGGCCGTTGGCGCCCGCGTGGCCGGCGTGGGCGGCGCTTTCGTCGAGTACGTGCAGATGGATTGGCGCCAGAGCCTGGCGCAGCGCGGCCTCGATGGCCGCTGCGGTGGGCACGGTGGTGTTGGTCATGCCTGGCCCTCGGTGTTGTCGTCTTTGAGGTGGCGGGCGATGTAGAGGCCCTGGCCGAGCAAAAACACCACCGGGAAGATGTAGCCCCAGAGCTTGAAGTTGAACCAGGCTTCGGTGCTGAAGGCCACAGCCACATAGGCATTGATGGCGGCCATAAAAATGAAGTACAGCACCCAGGCCACCG
>CAMBOY010000225.1 GCA_945869245.1 Hydrogenophaga intermedia | reverse complement strand
TGGGTCGCCAGGACGAATACACCGCGTTGCGCGAAGAATTCAACCAGGTGTTCAACGCGGCGGTGCCCTCGTTCGACGAGTTCATGGTGCAAGGCCGAGGACTCGAAGCGTTCCCGTCGGCATTGGCCGAGATCAGCGCACATTGGCCGCAGCCGCATGTGCTCGATGTGATTGAGCAGTTCCTATTCCGCACGCCCGGCCAAGCGGAGGTGTTCGACTTGGACGCCTACCGCGAATTGTTGATGCTGTATGGCGTGGCCAAAGAAATCATTGGCACCCAAGCGGTGGCGGAGTTGCCCAGCCTAGAAGCCGACCCAGTCGGCCGCCGAGCGGCGCTGGCGGTGGGTGGGTCTGCTGGGGTGGGTGTGGCGGCCACAACCGCCATGGGCCTGACCCTTGAGCCGATACCGGCCGGTGGATCATCCACTTGGGACACCAGCCGCGCCGACACCGGATTGGGTCGGTCTTCTGTGGCCGAGGCCCCTGCCAGCGCCGCAGGTGCCCAGGAGGGTGGTGAGCCCAACAAAGAGCCCAACAAAGAGCCCAACAAAGAGCCCGGTAAAAAAGATCTGGACATCGACCTCGACTTTTTGTGACGCAGGCGCCGGTGCGGCGCTGCGTCAGCGCCGCACTTGCAAAGCCCCGGGGTTGACGATGTTGCTGGGCGTGCTGCGGATGAAGTTGACCACGTTGTCAAACGCGGCCGAAAACAGCAGCTCGTAAGTGTCTTGCTCCACATAGCCGATGTGGGGCGTGCACACACAATTCTCTAAGCGCAGCAGGGCGTGCCCTTGCAAAATTGGCTCGGATTCGAACACGTCGATGGCCGCCATGCCGGGGCGCCCACGGTTCAGCCCGGTCAGCAGCGCCTCGGCTTCGATCAGTTCGGCGCGCGAGGTGTTCACCAGCAAGGCGGTGGGCTTCATGCGGTTGAGGTCTTCCAGCGTGATGCTGCCGCGGGTGCTGTCGTGCAGACGCCGGTGCAGGCTCAGCACATCGGACTCTTCAAACAGCTGCTGCTTCGACGCCGCGACATCAAAACCATCGGCCGCCGCTTTGGCCATGCTGGCTTCTCCACCCCAGACCAAGACGCGCATGCCAAACGCCCGCCCATAGCCAGCGACAAGCTGTCCGATGCGGCCGTAACTCCAAATGCCCAGGGTTTTGCCGCGCAAGGACTGGCCAAGACCAAAGTTGTCCGGCATACCGCCCGACTTGAGGCCCGATTGTTGCCACGCGCCGTGCTTGAGGCTGGCGATGTACTGGGGCAGTCGCCGGGTCGCAGCCATGACCAGAGCCCAGGTCAGCTCGGCGGGCGCAATGGGTGAGCTGACGCCTTCAGCGACCGCGATGCCGCGCTCGGTACAGGCCTGGATGTCGATGTGTGGCCCGACCTTCCCCGTCTGCGCGATCAGTTTGAGTCGGGGCAGTTTTTCGACCAACTGGCGGCTGATCTGGGTGCGCTCCCGTATCAGGACCAGCACATCGACGTCGCGCAGGCGCACCGACAATTGCCCGACACCTTTGACCGTGTTGGTGTACACCTTGGCGGCATAGGCATCGAGCTTGCGCGCGCAAGCGAGCTTGCGCACCGCGTCTTGGTAGTCGTCGAGGATGACAATGTTCATCCTCGTATTGTGCCCCGTCCGTTTGGCTCAATGGCGCAGGGCGCGGGCGTCGTGCGCGGTTTCCAGCAGCGCCAGCCGCTCAAGTTCGGCGCAGACATCTTGCATACGGCCGCTGATGCGCAGTCCATTGGCGTGGCTGCGCACCACCAGCTTGGTGCCGTGCTCGGCCGCCAAGTGGTGCGCCGCTGCGCCCAGCCGCGCTGGTCGAGGCTGGCGCGCACCGCCGAGCCAACCGGCTTGGGAAAAGCGGCCCATCCACAGTTGGGACTGCTCCGGGCGGCTGGAGATGGGGTGGTCCGACGATGGCCAGAGCGCCTCAAGCGCGCGCAGCGGTGCGAACCAGGTGCCGTGGTGGCTTGCCAATCGCATGGTCATGGTGTGTCTCCGTAAAAAAAAGAGAAAACGCAGCCCCGCCACCGCCGCTGGCGGTGGTCAAGACACCAACAAAAAAGGGGGGTTACAGCGAGAAGCTGTTGCGGATCAGGCCCACGGCCAGTCCTTCGACCTCGAAGGGGTCGCCCGGCTCGACCACGATGGTGCGGTAGTCGGGGTTTTCGGCCCGCAGCTCGATGTGCTGCGCGGTGCGCACAAAACGTTTGACGGTCACGTCTTCACCGAGCCGCGCCACCACGATCTGGCCATTTTTGGCGTCTTTCATGGCCTTCACGGCGAGCAGGTCGCCGTCCAGAATGCCCACGTCTTTCATCGACATGCCGCGCACCCGCAGCAAGTAATCGGGCGTCTGGGCAAACAGGTGTTTTTCGACCTGGTAGCTTTGGTCGACGTGTTCCTGAGCCAAAATGGGTGAGCCGGCCGCCACACGCCCGATCAGCGGCAACACCAGTTGCGACAAACTTGGGATGGGCAGGCCCAGCTGCAGCGGGGCTTCTGTGTGGGCGCGCTCGTGGGAGCGCAAGCGGATGCCACGCGAGGTGCCGCTGACCAGCTCGATGGCGCCTTTGCGTGCCAAGGCTTGCAGGTGCTCTTCGGCGGCGTTGGCCGATTTGAAGCCCAGCTGGTGGGCGATTTCGGCCCGTGTGGGCGGCGCACCGGTGGACGCGATGGCGTGTTTGATCAAGTCCAGGATCTGCTGCTGGCGCGCGGTCAGCTTGGGGGAGAGCAGGTCGGTCATGGCGATTCCTGTTTGTTTGTACAGTAACTGTATTTTTCACCAGTTTGGGGGATTTGGCAAGTGACAGTTGTGAGTGTGGCGCCACGGGCGGACAAAACAGTGGTGGTGTTGGGAACGGGCGGCACGATGGCGGGGCGCGCGGCGTCCCGCGACGACCATGTGGGCTACACCGCTGGCGAGGTGGGTGTGGACCAGTTGCTCGCTGGCGTGCCCGACTTGGCTGCCTGGCGGCTCGAGGCCGAGCAAGTGGCGCAGATCGACAGCAAAGACATGGGGCTGGACCTGTGGTTGCGCTTGCTGGCGCGCGCGCGCCACCACTTGGCGCGTCCAGAGGTGGCTGGTGTGGTGGTGACCCACGGCACCGACACTTTGGAAGAAACCGCGTACTGGTTGCACGCCTTGCTGGCCACCGACAAACCGGTGGTCTTGACCGCCGCCATGCGGCCAGCCACCGCCTTGGTGCCCGATGGCCCGCAGAACCTGCTGGACGCGGTGGCTTTGGCGGGCACGGGCTGTGTCTCGGGGGTGGTGTGTGTGGTGGCTGGGCAGGTCATGTCTGCCACCGATGTGAGCAAGGCACACACCTACCGCACCGACGCGTTTTCCTGTGGCGACGCGGGCCCCTTGGGCTGGATCGAAGCTGGGCAGTGGCGGCCCTTGCGCGCCAACGTGGCCGGTGGCCAGTGGGCGCAACTGGCCTTGCCTGAGGCCACCCAATGGCCACGGGTGGAGTTGGTGTTCAGTCACGCCGGGCAGGACGGTGCGCTGGTGCGCGCCTTGATGGCCTCGCCCAGCGACCGGCCGGCGGGCTGGGTGGTGGCCGGTACCGGCAACGGCACCATCCACCGCGATTTGGCTGGCGCCTTGCAACAGGCGCAGGCCATGGGCTGCCGTGTGCTGCGCGCCACCCGCTGTGCCCAAGGTCGGGTGTTGGGTGAGCACGCGCAATGGCCCACCGCGCCAGTGGCTTCACCCTACAAGGCGCGCATCTGGCTCATGTTGGAGCTGCTGGCCGCCGCTTGACACTGCGCAAGCGTCCTGCGGCGGGCGGTCTTACATGCCTGCGTAGTTCGGCCCACCGCCGCCTTCGGGCGTCACCCACACAATGTTTTGTGTCGGGTCTTTGATGTCGCAGGTTTTGCAGTGCACGCAGTTTTGCGCGTTGATCTGCAGGCGGTCTTCGCCCGCGTCTGTTTTCACGAATTCATACACGCCGGCGGGGCAGTAGCGGCTTTCAGGCCCGGCGTACTTGGCCAGGTTGACCTGCACCGGCACGGCCGCGTCTTTGAGCGTCAGGTGCGCTGGTTGGTTTTCTTCGTGGTTGGTGTTGCTGACAAACACGCTGGACAAGCGGTCAAACGTGATCACGCCGTCGGGCTTGGGGTAGCTGATTTGTGGCATGTCGGCGGCCGGGCGCAGCTTGGTGTGGTCTTTGACCGTGTTGTGGATGGTCCAGGGGGGGCTGCTGACGCCCACTTTGGGCAGCAGCCAGTGTTCCACCCCGGTCATGAGCTTGCCCACCAGCGGGCTCTTTTTGAACCAGTTTTTGAAGTTGCGGTAGGTCCAGAGTTCTTCATGCAACCAGCTGGCTTTGAACTTGTCTTCAAACGCGCTGAGTTCGTCGTGGGCGCGGCCTGCGGCCAGCGCTTCGGCAATGGCTTCGGCGCAGAGCATGCCGCTTTTGATGGCGGCGTGGCTGCCTTTGATGCGCGCGGCGTTCAAGAAGCCGGCCTCGCAGCCCACCAGTGCGCCGCCGGGGAAGAAGGTTTTGGGCAGGGCTTGTGGCGTGCCGTTGTTCAGGGCGCGGGCACCATAGCTCAGTCGTTTGCCGCCTTCGATGTGGGACTTGATTCTGGGGTGGGTTTTCCAGCGCTGCATTTCTTCAAACGGGCTCATCCAGGGGTTTTGGTAGTCCAGCCCAATGACATAACCCAAGGTGACTTTGTTGCCTTCCAGGTGGTACAAAAAGCCGCCGCCAAAGGCGTCGTCGTTCAGGGGCCAGCCGGCGGTGTGCACCACCAGGCCGGGCTTGGCTTTGTCGGCCGGGATTTCCCAGAGTTCCTTGATGCCGATGGCAAAGGTTTGGGCGTCTTTGCCTTCGTCGAGCTTGAACTGGGACAGCAGCTGTTTGCCCAAGTGGCCGCGTGCGCCTTCAGAAAACACGGTGTATTTGGCGTGCAGTTCCATGCCGATTTGGAAGGCATCGCCGGGCTCGCCGTCTTTGCCCACGCCCAGATTGCCGGTGGCCACGCCTTTGACCGAGCCGTCGCCGTTGTAGAGCACTTCGGCCGCGGTAAAGCCGGGGAAGATTTCCACGCCCAGGGCTTCGGCTTGTTCGCCCAGCCATTTGCTGAGCGCGCCCAGGCTGATGACGTAGCAGCCGTGGTTGTCGAAGTTGCGCGGCATGAGCC
>CAMBOY010000224.1 GCA_945869245.1 Hydrogenophaga intermedia | reverse complement strand
CACAAAGAACATCGAGGCACCGGTGGAGTGCATGTAGCGGATCAACCAGCCCCAAGGCACATCGCGCATGATGTACTCCACCGAGGCAAAGGCGGTGGCCGCGTCGGGCTTGTAGTGCATGACCAAGAAGATACCGGTCACGATCTGGATCACCAGCACCAACAGCGCCAGCGAGCCGAAGATGTACCACCAGTTGAAGTTCTTGGGCGCGTAGTAATCGGCCAAGTGCTCGTTGTAGAGCTTAGACAGCGGGAACCGGTTGTCCACCCAGTTCAGCGCCTTCTGCGCCATGGGCGCATCGGAGGGGAGTTCTTTGAATTCAGCCATGGAATGCCTCAATGGTCAGTGGTGTCGCGCAGCGACTCAGGCTTTTTTCTCTTCACCGATCATCAGAACGGTGTCGGACACGTAATAGTGCGGCGGCACTTCCAAGTTGTCCGGGGCCGGCTTGTTGCGGAACACCCGGCCGGCGACGTCAAATGTGGAGCCGTGGCAAGGGCACAAAAAGCCACCTGCCCAGTTGTCGGGCAGCGAGGGTTGGGCGCCGGGCGTGAGCTTGTCCACCGGCGAACAGCCGAGGTGGGAGCAAATACCCACGCCAACGAACACCTCCGGCTTGATCGAGCGGTGGCGGTTTTTGGCGTATTCGGGTGTCGGGTAGGCGGTGCGATCCGACGCCGGATCAGCGAGTTCGGCTTCGACTTTTTCGAGGGTGGCCAACTGCTCGGGTGTGCGGCGCATGATCCACACGGGCTTGCCGCGCCACTCGACCACCACTTTTTCGCCGGGCCGGATGGCGGAAATGTCCACCTCAATGGCGGCACCAGCGGCTTTGGCACGCTCGGAGGGTTGGAACGTGCTCACAAAGGGCACGGCAACGGCCACAGTACCCACGCCGCCCATGGCAGCGGTGGTCATCAGCCAGGTTCTGCGGCTGCTGTTCACAGACGCGTCAGCGGTTGCTTCACTCATGGGGCTCTTTCGAAAGTCGGTTCGGACCGATGGTAACTAGGGTCAACCCGCGATTGTACCGGAGTGACTTACCGCGCATTGACGATTATCCCTTTGTCGGGACCACCACAGCGGCGACGGCTTTGTCACACCCCAGCACCAGCGATGAATGAATTTGAACTAACTGTGCCAAGATGCCACCCGCAGCCCACTCTGCGGCTGTGTTTCAACCAACCAATAAGGAGTCGTCATGGGCATGATGCAGGAATTCAAAGAGTTTGCCGTCAAAGGCAATGTGATCGATCTGGCCGTGGGCGTGATCATCGGCGGCGCCTTCGGCAAGATTGTCAGCTCCATGGTCGACGACCTGATCATGCCGCTGGTCGGCGCGGTGTTTGGCAACATGGACTTCAGCAACCTGTTTGTGGTGCTGGGCAACGCACCCGAGGGCACGGCCCGCACCCTGGCGGCCATGAAAGAAGCTGGCGTGCCGGTGCTGGCGTATGGCAATTTCTTCAGCGTGGCCATCAACTTCATCATTTTGGCCTTTGTGATCTTTTTGATGGTCAAGCAGATCAACCGCATGAAGCGCGAAGCGCCCGCCGAGCCGGCCGCTCCCGCCCCGACACCAGAAGATGTGGTGTTGCTGCGCGAAATCCGCGACAGCCTGAAGAAGTAAGCCCTCAGGTGGCGGCCATCGCTTCGCGTATGGCCGCTTCCAGGCTGGCGCTGTCGGCGCTGCCCGTGCCGGCCCGGTCGAACGCGGTGCCGTGATCGGGGCTGGTGCGCACCAGGGGCAGGCCCAGGGTGGTGTTGACCCCCTCCTCCAAGCCAAACAGCTTGACCGGTATCAAGCCCTGGTCGTGGTACATGGCCACCACCACATCAAATTCGCCTTGTATGGCGCGCCAAAACACCGTGTCGGGCGCAAAGGGACCGGACACCGCTCGCCCCTCGGCCACCAAGGCGGCAATCACCGGTTGCAGCACCTCAATTTCTTCGCGGCCAAACAGGCCGCCTTCGCCGGCGTGCGGGTTCACACCCGCCACCGCCACCCGCACCGACGGGTGGCCCAAGCGTTCAAAGTGGCGCCACACAATCGCCAGCGTTTGCCGCAAACCGTCGGCGCTGATGCTGTCGAGCGCCTGGCGCAGCGACACATGAATGCTCATCAACACCGTTTTGAGGCGCGGGTTGCTCAGCATCATGCGCACCGGTAAATCGGCCACGCGGCAGCCCAGGTGTTCGGCCGCCAAGGCCTGCAACAGTTCGGTGTGCCCCGGGTGCGGGCAGCCAGCGAGCGACAGCGCTTCTTTGTGCACCGGCGCGGTCACCAGCGCACGGGCCTCACCAGCCAAGGCGGCGCGGGCACCCGCTTCAATACACGCCAGCGCCATGCGCCCAGCGTCTTGCGCCACCCGACCCCAGGCCACCAGCGGCCGGGGCTCGCAGGCCTGCCACAGGCGCGGGCCGCTGGCGTGGGCCGCACACGCAGCGTCCAGCGTGGCAAAGCACTGCCACGGCGCGTGCCAGCCCACACAATCGGCCGCGCGCCGCAGGTGGGCGGCGTCGCCCGCCACCACCACATCGGGCCACCAAGCGGGGTGGCGTTGCAAAGCCTGGCAAACGATTTCTGGCCCGATGCCGGCTGGGTCGCCCATGGAGATCACGATGGGCGGGCGCTGAGACAAGGCGCTCATGGGATCAGGCGGGGTTGTCGATGTCGATGAAGGCGTGCGCCACGCCGTGCTGCTCGCTCAGCCAGCGCCCCAGCGCCTGCACGCCGTAGCGCTCGGTCGCGTGGTGACCACAAGCCAGATAGGCCACGCCGCACTCGCGGGCGTAATGGGCCTGGGGCTCGGAAATCTCGCCCGTGATGAACACGTCCACGCCAGCGGCGATGGCGGCCTCAAAGTAGGACTGCGCGCCACCGGTGCACAGCCCCACGCGGCGAATCGGGCGCGCGCCCTCGCCCACCACCACCGGTGCGCGCTCCAGCACCTGCGCGCAATGGCTGGCGAAGTCGGCCAAACAGGTGGGCTGTGGCGTCTGCGCCACCCAGCCGAGCTGCTGCTCGCCAAAGCGCAGCGGCTCGGCGTCGGCGGTGATCAGCCCCAGGCGCTGCGCCAGCTGCGCGTTGTTGCCCAGCGTTGGGTGTGCGTCCAGCGGCAAGTGGTAGGCGATCAGGTTCACATCGGCGGCCAGCAAGCGCTGTAGCCGCTGTTTCATCCAGCCCACCACGCGGCCGTCCTGCCCGCGCCAAAACAGGCCGTGGTGCACCAGCACCACGTCGGCCTGCGCGGCCACAGCGGCCTCAATCAAGGCCAGGCTGGCGGTCACACCGGTCACCACCTTGCGGACCGTGGTCTTGCCCTCAACCTGCAAGCCGTTGGGGCCGTAATCTTTGAATCGGTCGGTGTCCAGCACGGTGTGCAGTGCGGACACCAGGGTATTGCGGTCAACTGGGCTGTTCATGGCGCCCAATTGTGGCAGCAGATGCGCCGCCACGCTGGCGCACGCAGCGCCTTGAATCGCCCAGAGCCAACACCATATTCAGGGACAATAAGCTTCTCACCACACCCCGGAACCGCGCCATGAAACGCCTTTGGCTTGTATTTACCCAGACCGTCACCGTGGCACTGGCGGTGTACTTTGTGGTGCTCACCCTCAAGCCCCAATGGCTCAAGCAGCCAGCGGTCTCCATGGTCCCGGTGATTGAGAGCGCCCACACCGGCCCGCGCGAGCCGGCCCCGGGCAGCTTCAGCCTGGCGGCCAAGACCGCGTCGCCCGCCGTGGTGAGCATCAACACCAGCAAGCGCCAAAGCGACAACCCACATGGCAACGACCCCTGGTTCCGCTTTTTCTTTGGCCAACAACCCGACCAGAACCAAGCCGGCCTGGGCTCGGGCGTGATCGTCAGCGCCGCCGGTTATGTGCTGACCAACAACCACGTGATTGAAGAGGCCGACGCGATTGAGGTGGCGCTCAACGATGGCCGTCGCACCCAGGCCCAGGTGGTGGGCACCGACCCCGAGACCGACCTCGCCATTCTGAAAATTACCCTCGACCGGCTGCCGGTCATCACCCTGGGCGACTCCGACGCGCTGCAAATTGGCGACCAAGTGCTGGCCATTGGCAACCCCTTTGGTGTGGGCCAAACCGTCACCAGCGGCATTGTGAGCGCGCTGGGCCGCACCCAGCTGGGCATCAACACCTTTGAGAACTTCATTCAGACCGACGCGGCGATCAACCCGGGCAACTCGGGCGGCGCGCTGGTCGACATCCGGGGTGAACTCATGGGCATCAACACCGCCATTTACTCGCGCTCGGGTGGCTCCATGGGCATTGGTTTTGCCATCCCCACCTCCACCGCGCGCAGCGTCATGGAAGCGATCGTGCAAGACGGCCAAGTCACGCGCGGCTGGATCGGTGTGGAGCCCCAAGACCTCAACCCGGAGCTGGCCCAAACCTTTGGCGTGTCGCGCCAAGAAGGGGTGATCGTCACGGGCGTGCTGCAAAACGGCCCGGCCGCTCAGGCCGGCCTGCAGCCCGGCGATGTGATTGTGGCCGTGGCGGGCTCAGCGGTGCGCAATGTGCCCGAGCTGCTGTCCAAGGTGGCCATGCTCAAACCCGGCGAAAAAGCCACCATTACCGCCGCGCGCAGCGACAAGGAATTGGAGCTGACCGTGGTGCCCGGCAAGCGCCCACCGGCCCGTACACCCTCGCGTCGTTGACAGACAGCAGGCAGGCTGTTCAGGCCTGCTCGCTGGACTCGGCTTTGTCCTCAGGTTTTTTGCTGCCAACCACAAACCACTGGGCACCCCAAATGCCCAGCTCATACAGCAGGCACATGGGACTGGCCAGAGCGAGCTGCGAAATCACGTCGGGCGGCGTGACGATGGCGGCGATCACAAACGCCACCACAATGAAGTAGCCCCGGAAGTCCTTGAGCTTTTGCACCGTGACCATGCCCAGCTTCACCAGCAAAATCACCACCACGGGCACCTGAAACGCCAAACCAAACGCCAGGTACAGAGACAAAATGGCTTCCACGTACGACGCAATATCGGGCGTGGCCGCCACGCTCGCTGGCGTAAAGCCCTGGATAAAGCCGAACATCTTGTCGAGCACAAAAAACTGCACAAACCCGATGCCAACATAGGCTAGCAAGCTGCCCAGCACAATCAGCGGCACGGCAAAGCGCTTTTCGTGCTGATACAAC